>CAZIVQ010000001.1:0-25656 GCA_964542415.1 uncultured Bacteroidia bacterium
AATGACTGCGTTTAAATTGGGTAATTACTTTGCTCCACAAGCACTAGGGCTTTTCCTGCCGGCATACCGCCATCTTCGATTTGCGGCCTTGCGTGAAACAAAGAGGAAGTTATGCTTTGTGCCTTATCTAGGGGTCAGTATTCTTCTCGCCAATGCCAGATAAAGATGCCTAGAAATATTATGGCAAAACCGGCATGGACCAGCACCACCGGCAAGGGCACCAGCCCCTCAATGTTGCTCAGAAACTGACCAAGGGTCAGGCCCAGGTGAAAAAAAGCCAGGGTGCCGGCCCCCAGGAACCGCAGTTCGCCGCTGAGAGGACGGATGATCATAAGGATGCTGAGGCCCGCGATGGCCAGGGCGGCAAAGCCGAAATTGCGGGCAGCAGCTACCACGAGGACGCGTGATTCCTCATTAAGCCCGGCTTCAGGGAGCATCACAAACGGGGCAAACAAAAACACCGCAGCGGCGGCTAGTTCGAAGAGGGCATTGAACCCAAGTAGCACTTTCATCATGTGCTTAAGATACGCACTTTGTCAGGCGTCTGCAATGGAAACTTGTTCCCGGGCAAATTTCAGGGCTTGGCTAAACCATATAAACTCCCGCAGAAAGCGCCCGGCATTGGCTTCGAGATTGGGGGCGAGGAGCTTGCCTTGCTCGTCAAATGCCTTCGATACCTGTGGCACGAGCAACTTGTATGGCATGGGAAATGCGCCCAGGGACAAGATAAGCCGCTGCATTTCGGTCGAAGCATTGATTCCGCCATAAGGGCCTGAGCCGGTAGCAACCACCCCGATGGGCTTGCGGGCATACTCTTCCCAGAAATGATCTATGGCATTTTTTAGCACTCCGGTATATGAGCCGTGGTATTCGGGCGAAATGAAAATCAGCCCATCGGCAGCGGAAAGGGCTCGGCTGAAGGAAGCCAGTGCCGGGTCTTGAGGTTGCTGCTGGTGCCAGCGGTTTTCCAACAGCGGCAATGACTGGGCCTGCAAGTCTAGGAGGTGAGGCGAAATATCTGGCAGGTCTGCCAAACGCTCTAGCAAGTAATGGGCAACGTTGTGCGACTTTCGTCCTTTGCGCACGCTACCAAGAATGAGGGTGATGTTATGCAAAATGTCTGTTAGGTCTTTATTTTACGCAAATTCAACGCGAACTAAGCTTTTCTAGAAAGTGATACCTCGCTTCGTTCAAGAAAAGAGTTTTCCGTTTGTTGTCCCAAGCCTACGCCAAGGTCGGCATAGCACACTGGTTTTATTTGAATTTCTCAGAAAACCCGGAACCAGCCGGAATGTTTGGGGGGAACCAAGAGAGAAAACAGGAGATTTATCTGTCACGGGGGTTGCTTGCTGTGCTGAACTTTACTAATTTTATCATCCTTTCAAAAACGACTGTAATGAAACGTACCTATCAACCCAGTCGGCGCAAGCGCCGCAATAAGCACGGCTTTCGTTCGCGCATGGAATCTGTAGGGGGCCGCAAAGTTCTGGCAAGCCGCCGGGCCAAAGGCCGTCACAAGTTGAGCGTAAGCGACGAAGGTCGCCATAAGACCCATAAGTAATTCTGTGCCGGTGGAGCTTCCCTCCCATTCCGGTCAGCGCTACACCTTTCGTAAGGCTGAGCGCCTCTGCCAACGGCGGGCCTTCGATTATTTGTTTGAGCACGGCGATTTTCTACGAATCGGCGTGCTCAAACTTTTTTATGTGTGGGACCCGCCCCCTGAATGGGTCAAGGCTCCTTTGAGCGTGGCTTTTTCTGCCCCCAAACGCTACTATCGCCAGGCCGTCACCCGCAACCTGTACAAGCGGCGGATGCGGGAGGCTTTTCGCCTCCACAAACACCTGCTATTGCCGCAGCTTACAGCCACCAACCGGCACCTAGCCCTGGTTATCGTGTACCAGGGCCGCAAGCCTACGCCCTATGTGCGTATTGCCCAAGACCTGCGAAAAGCCTTTGGCAGGTTGGCCCAATCTCTTGAGCAAGGCTCATCATAAGATTTTTCCTATATTGACGTCCCATTAATGATTTCCCGGCTTGTTCGACTTCGCAGTTGATGCCCGCCTTTTTTTCCTCAATCATTACATAGCTAAGGATCGGGTGAAATCGCAACTGGCTGCAACGGTATTTTTGACGAATGTTGGGAGGCTTAAACAAACGGCCACGCTTGGGCAGCAAAAGTTGAGCAGCAGGGATTTATTCCTGGTACCCCAACCCTCCCCCGCGGCCTTGCCATCTTTGCCCTGCTTTTCCTGCGAGAAACATTAGGGAAATCACCGGGTTTCGAAAAGTGTTTAAGAGCGACGCCATACTTTTGTATTACTTACCTGCCATGAAGAAGCCTTTCGGAAAAATATCGGTTTGGGTTCTGAGCCTGACCTTGTTTGTTGTCAGTGCTGGATTTGTGACCAAAGTCTCCGACAACTATTTCGAGATCTCTAAGAACCTGGACATTTTTGGCAAGCTATACCGGGAGATCAACTCATTCTATGTCGAGGAGACTGATCCGAGCAAGTTGATGCGAACCGGCATCAAGGCCATGCTCGGCTCACTTGATCCCTACACTACTTTTGTTGGGGAAGAAGGTATCGAAGACTTCCGATTCATGAGCACCGGCCAATATGGCGGCATCGGGGCCCTGATCGGCAAACGAGACGGGCGCATCGTGGTGACCGAGCCTTATGAGGGCTATCCTGCTGATCAAGCGGGCCTCAAGGCTGGAGACCAGATCATTGCCGTCGATGGCAAGCAAGTGGCGGGCACCGAGAAAGAGGTGATCGACATCCGCGACCTGCTTCGAGGGGAGCAGGGGACCTCTGTGGTCCTGACCGTCAAGCGAAAAGGAGAAGAAGGACCCCTGGAGCTGACCGTTAAGCGTGATCGGATCAAAATCCGCAACGTTCCCTATTTCGGAGTCACTGACGAAAACATTGGCTACATCGCCCTGACGGGTTTTACCCAAGATGCAGGCAAGGAGGTACAGGAGGCGCTCAAGGAAATGATGAAAGATCACCCCCTAAAAGGCGTCATTCTTGACCTACGCGACAACCCCGGTGGCCGCCTCGATGAGTCGGTCAATGTGGCCAATGCTTTTTTGTCCAAAGGGGAAAAAATCGTCGAGACCCGCGGGCGAATGGAAGACAGCTACCGGAGCTATGAGGCCAAACAAGCCCCGGTCGCGGCTGATCTGCCGCTGACTGTGCTGATCAATGGCCGTAGTGCCAGTGCTTCAGAGATTGTAGCCGGAGCCATTCAGGACTTCGACCGCGGCCTGATCATCGGGGAGCGCTCCTTCGGTAAAGGCCTGGTACAAAACATCCGCAACCTCGCCTATAACACCCAACTCAAAGTGACTACCGCCAAATACTACACCCCCAGCGGACGCTGTATCCAGGCCATCGACTATGCAGAGCGCGACGAGTACGGCCGAGTGAGACGCATTCCCGACAGCCTGCAAAATGAATTTACTACCCGCAATGGCCGCAAGGTCTATGACGGGGGGGGCATTGAGCCAGATATCCTCATTGATGAAGCAGACATGAACCTCGTTTCCCGGGAGTTGCTGCGCCAAGGCGTGATCTTTGATTTTGTGACGGGCTTCGTGGCCGAGCATCCTTCGATAGCTGGCCCAGGCGAATTTGTCGTAGATGAGGACCTGTACCAGCAGTTCATCGACTATGCTAAGGCCCGGAATTTCAGCTATGAAACCCCCGCTGACCAGCAACTCGAAGTGCTGAGCGAGGTCCTTGAAGAGGAAGCATATGACCAGCACCTCTCAGATGAACTCGCTTCCCTGAAAGTCAGGCTCAATCGCTCCAAGGAAAAGGATTTTCAAACCTATCGCGAAGAAATTAGCTGGGCCTTGCAGGAGGAGCTGCTACGCCGGTATTACTACGAGGCCGGAGTGCGTCAGGCCGCCCTGAACCATGACCCCGAAGTACTTCAAGCCATCAATTTGCTGGGGGACAAAGATGCCTACGCCAAAGCCCTGTCGGCCCCCAAACCTTGAGGGAGCCAGCCAAACCAATGAGCCGCGACTGTTTTCAAAAACAGCTGCGGCTTTTGCTTTTTGGGGTCAACAGCGGTAGCCAGCAAAAAAAATTTGCGTAGCTCAACCCCGGGTTAAACCGCTTTTTTTAGAACAAATTCCCTGGCAAGTGTATTTTTAGGGCAAGATTAGTTGCTTTCATATGATGCCTGTCTGGAAAATATTGCTTTGGGGGGTTTTTTCCTTGGGGTTGCTCCTGCCGGTCTATGCCTGTGAGTGCGAGCCCCCAGAATCGCCTGCGGCTGCCTTGGCCGGGGCTGATTTTGCCTTTGTGGGAAAAGTCATCTTTACCAACACCAACTGGATCGCTGGTGGCTGGAAGTTTTCCTTTCAGGTAGAAGAAAGTTGGAAGCGGCGGACAGACCGCCTGATGATCATCGGCACCCCTTGGGCCGACAGTTGCGGCATCGAATTTCGGGATGGAGAGCGCTACCTGGTGTATGTAGAGAAAAAATTCACCCCTCGCACCACGGTTTGCCTGGGCACCAAACCTCTGAGCGAAGCCGAGGCTGACCTCGCCTACCTCGGAAAAGGCCTGGCGCCTGGCCCTTCTTCCCTTATCGGTCCCCTTTCCTGGACCCTGGCGGTTTTAGGAATATTGTCGGTAGTTTTTATGGCCTTTGTCGTGCTCCATAAGCGCCGACGAAAAACCTGATTTTCCTCGGTAGGCCCTGCCCGCTTCTTGCCTAAAACATGCTTGCCCCCATTCTCAACCCTTCATACACTCCTCCCCACATGCCTCATCCTGCCGACTCGGTCCAAATCGAAGCTAGCTGGAAAGCTGCCCTTCACAACGAGTTTTCCAAGCCGTATTTCCAACAGCTGATTGCCTTTTTGAAAAAAGAAAAACAGGAGGGGGCCCGCATTTATCCCCCTGGGCCAGAAATTTTCCACGCCTTTGAGGCCACCCCCTTCGACCAGGTCAAAGTGGTCATCATCGGGCAGGACCCCTACCACGGTCCCGGCCAAGCCCATGGGCTTTCCTTTTCGGTGAAAAAAGGCGTGGCTATTCCTCCTTCCTTGCGCAACATCTACAAAGAGCTGCAAGATGATGTCGAATTCACTCCCCCCGCCCATGGTTTTCTGGACCCCTGGGCCAAGCAAGGGGTGCTGATGCTCAACGCCGTGCTGACCGTGCGAGCCGGACAAGCTGGCTCCCATCGCGAAAAAGGCTGGGAACACTTCACCGCCGCCGCCATCAACAAGCTCAACCTCGAAAAAGAAGGCCTGGTATTTCTCCTTTGGGGAAAATTTGCTCAAGGGGTAGGCCAGCTTATCGACCCCAATCGGCACCATATTCTCAAGGCGGCTCACCCTTCTCCATTCGCAGCCCACAACGGCTTCTTCGGTTGTCATCATTTTTCCCGAGCCAATGAGCTGTTACAGCAGCAGGGCAAGACGCCCATCTCCTGGCAACTTTGAGGAGAAAGAAAATAAGGCGGTACCTTCGCCGGGCCATGAACCCATTTTTAAGGGCAAATTAATCCACCTTCCTTTGTCAACATCCACCTCTGCATCGCTGCTCACCCAACTCGAGGCTATGCGCCCGTTTGTAGGACAGACGCCGCTTTTTCCCTTGCAACAGGTTTTTTCCAAGCCTGGCGTCCAGGTCTTCGCCAAGCTAGAATGGCAGCAGCTCAGTGGCAGTGTCAAGATGCGCCCCGCCTTCTACCTGCTACGGGAAGCCATCCGCAATGGCCGCTGGCAACCGGGCATGCGCCTGCTCGACTCCACCAGCGGCAACACGGGCATTTCCTATGCCGCTTTGGCCAGCCGCTTGGGCATCGGCCTTACCTTGGTCATGCCCGAAGACGTATCTCCAGCCCGTAAGTTGCTGCTGCGCAGCCTGGGGGCCGAATTGCGGGAGACCCCAGCTTCCCTCAGCAGCGATGAAGTATTTGCCTACACCCAGGAACTTTACCAGCAGCAGCCCGACCACTTCTGCTACCTCAACCAATACGACACCCCCGCCAACCAGCAGGCACACTATGAAACCACCGGTCCCGAAATATGGGCCCAAACCGGCGGACAAGTCACCCATTTCAGCTGTGGCCTGGGCACCACCGGGAGCTTCACCGGTACCGGGCGCTATTTATTGGAAAAAAATCCGGCCATTCAGCTGGTGGCTCAGCATCCAGATGTCCAAGAGCACCAGATCGAGGGGTGGAAACACCTAAAGACCTCTTTTGTCCCCAAAATTTACGCTTCGGAACTGGCCCATGCCCACCTTGAGGTGAGCACCAGCGAGGCATTGCATTGGGTGCGGGAAGTGGCCTTGAAAGAAGGGTTGGTCATCAGCCCCTCCTCCGGAGCCAACCTTGCCGGGGCGATTCGCCTGGCAGCCTCGCTGTCAGAAGGGGTGGTGGTGACCATTTTTCCTGACGACTACAGCAAATATGAGTTGCGGTTGCGGGAAGTGCTGGAAAAGGCCTGAAAGAAGCCCGTTGCTTCCTGGCCCTGGGGCGGGATAGCAGGCAGAATCTCTTACAACTTTAGCCGCTTAAAGATCCCTTCGGGCAAATGGCGGATGATCCACATGATGGGTCGCCAGATGCCCAGGGTGTAGAGGACGTTTTGACGTCGCTTAACGGCTTTGGCGATGGCGGCAGCGACGGCTTCGGGATCCGCGGTAAGGGGTGCCGGCAGGTCCATGGCGGCGGTCATGCGGGTGCGCACATAGCCGGGTTTTACGGTCAGGACGTGGACTCCTTGGGAAAAGAGGGCGTTGCGAAGACCGGAGAGGTAGGCAGAGAAACCCGCTTTGGCGCTGCCATAGTGATAGTTGCTAGCCCGGCCGCGGTCACCCGCTACGGAGCTTATCCCCACCAGCGTACCGGAGCCCCGCCGGGCAAAGGCTTCGGCCAGGCGATCCAGGACCGAGACCGCCCCGTTGAAGTTGGTGGCGAGGGTGCGCTGGGCTTCGCTCCCGTCGGCACGGGCTTTTTCGGCTTCTCTCAAATACCCAAACACACAAAATACCAGGTCGGGCAGGGGATCAAGCCCGGCCACGAAGGCCGCATGGCTTTCGAGCTGGAGCGCATCAAACGCAAAGGTATGCACCTCCGCCCCATGTCGGAGTTGCAGGTCGCTCTGCTCGGCGGCCAGGGCAGCCTCGTCGCGAGCCGCTAGCTGCAAGCGAGCCCCGGCCTGAGCGTAGTGCTGCGCCAGCGCTCGCGCAATGTCGGAGCTGGCCCCAAGAATAAGGATGGTGAGAGGCAAAGTAGGTAAGCGTTTAGGCTATGAAATCAGGCGGTCTTTTGCATCCCGACCCGCTCGATGGCCCAGAGGGTGATCCCTCCAATGAGGATCATCAGCAGGGCGATCAGGTTGTTTGGGTCGCTAAGCCCGGGTAAAAACCATTCGTAGCCGCTGATGATGGGCTGGTCATTTTTCAACACTTGCTCTCCTTGCTCATTGACCAGGAAAACGGCCTCCTTCCAGGGCCAGATGATGGCCAGGGAGCCCAGGATAAACCCCGTCATCAGGGCGATGGTGAGGTCGCGGTAGTATTTGAAAACCCAGGCGAGGAGACGGGAAAAAACCAGCAGCCCTATGCCAGCCCCGATGACTACGGGGATGAGAATGTTCAGTTTGAATTCACTCACAGCATCCAGCATGATGAGCTTGTAATTGCCCATGATGATCAGCACAAAAGACCCGCTCAAGCCCGGCAGGATCATGCTACACATTGCGACCACGCCGCAGAGGAGCAAGTATAGCAGGGAGCTATTTTCGCCAGCGGGACTGAGCAGGGCCAGGGCCAAGGCGAAGCCAAAACCGATGATCAGGGCCAGCACAGGGCCAGCCGACCAGCGCTCCAGCGTGCGGCCGACTGAGTAGATCGACACCAGGATCAAACCAAAAAAGAAGGCCATCAGCCAAGTGGCGTAGGTTTCGTGCTCCAGTAAAAACTTGAACATTTTGGCCAGGGTGATGATGCTTACCCCTATGCCCGCAAAAACGGCCAGGAGAAAGTTGCCATTGATGTGCTGCCAAAAAGCTTTGAACTGGCCTTGGAACAGCAAGCGAAGGGCCGCCAGGTCAAATGACTTTACCGCATTGATCAGGGTTTCGTAGATGCCCGTGATGAGGGCAAGGGTCCCGCCCGAGACCCCCGGGATCACGTTGGCTGCTCCCATAGCCAGGCCCTTAAGAAACAGGGAAAGAGAGGATTTCATGGCCGCAATTATACATAAAAAAAAGCCTTGGGCGGGATTTTCCGGCTCATTTGTCAAAGCTGCCGAACCGGCAGTCAAGGGTTCTTGCTATAACGCCAAACGCACCCCCTGAAAGGCGGTGCGTTGGTGGGTGAAGGTACAAGAAACGATATCAAACGGTCATGATTTCTTCTTCCTTGGCTTTCATGACTTCCTCTACCATGTTGTTGTATTTGTCTGTCTGCGTCTGTACCTGGTCCTCAGCCCGTTTGACGAAGTCCTCCGCAAATCCCTCTTTCTGCAACTCTTTAAGCTGATCCAAAGCATCGTGGCGGTTGCTACGAATAGAAATTCGGGCATTTTCCCCTTCGGCCTTAGCCTGTTTGACCAGTTGCTTGCGGCGCTCCTCGGTAAGGGTGGGGATGGGAATGAGGACCTTGTCGCTATCGCTCTGCGGGTTGAAGCCCAGGTTGGCATCGCGCACCGCTTTCTCGATGGCGCCAATCATGCTTTTTTCCCAGGGGGTGATGGTCAGGGTCCGCGCATCAAGGATCGACACGTTGGCGACCTGATTCAGGGGGGTATCGGCCCCATAATAAGGCACCATGACTCCTTCTACCATCGCTGGGGAGGCCTTACCGGCCCTGATTTTGACCAGTTCACCGTTGAGGTGCGCGAGGGCTTTTTCCAGGTTCTCTTCGTACTCATCGAGCACCATTTTTAGCTCTTCATCCATGGGTAAAGGGTTGAGTTTTACTAGAGGTGAGGGGTAAGAAACAAGCTTTATACTGACAGGCTGCTCCCTATCCAATTTTAAATTTAGCAGTTGCCCCCGATTTATCCTAACTGCCCTTGAAAGCCCCCTTTGCTACCAAAAGCGTAGCTGACCTCCTTTGACGGGCTGGCTCATCGGTGGCCTTCCAGCATTTTCCGGGCCAGGGCATTGACGGTCTTGGGGTCGGCTTTTCCTTTCAGTTCCCGCATCAATTGCCCCACAAAGAAGCCGATCAGGCCTTTTTTGCCTTTTCGGTAGCGGTCCACCTCTGCGGGATGACGTTCGATCAACTGGGCCATCAGCGCCTCGATAGCGGTCTCGTCCGTGTCGAGCAGCAGGTTGAGGGCCTGGGCCATCGCCAAGGGGTCTGCCTCCGGCGCGGCGAGCAAGCCCGGCAGCAGCTGTTCTTTGGCGGCGGTATGGGACACCTTATTCTGCCTAACCAGCTCGATCATCCCCAGCAGCTGTGCCGGGCGCAGCGACAGCTCTCCCATCCCCAGCTTGTGCTCGTTCAGATAGGCCTTGACCGGTCCCAATAGCCAGTTAGCCGCTTCTTTTGCCGCCGGTTGCTGCTGTCGTACGACCTCAAAATAATCGGCAAGCTCTTTGTCTTCGGCTAAGGTCACGGCCTCATTGAAGGGCAACCCCACTGCTTGCTGGTAGGTCCGCACCAAGGCCGTGGGCAAAGGCGGCAGGGTCTGGCGCAGGCCTTCGAGTTCGGCCTCAGAGAGTTCCAGGGGCAGCAGGTCTGGCTCAGGAAAATAGCGGTAGTCATCGGCCGTCTCTTTGTGCCGCATGGGCAAAGTGATGCCCCGGGCCACGTCGTAGGTACGGGTCTGCTGCACGATAGCCCGGCCTGCTTCCAGCTCCGCGATCTGCCGGTCAATTTCATATTCTACCGCTCGCATCAAAAAATTGATCGAGTTCATGTTTTTGATCTCGGCTCGGGTGCCGAAGGTGTGGCTGCCTGCGGGCATGACCGAGACATTGGCGTCACAGCGTAAGCTACCTTCCTCCATGTTGCCATCGCTGATGCCCAAATGGCGAACGATCTTGCGCATCTCGGCAAAAAAAGCCCCGGCCTCGGCCGCAGAGCGCAGGTCGGGTTCAGTCACCACCTCTACCAACCCCACCCCGGCCCGGTTGAGGTCGAGCAAGGTGGCGGTGGGGTCCTGGTCATGGATGGATTTGCCGGCGTCTTCTTCGAGGTGGATGCGGGTAAGGCGAATGCGGCGGGTGGTATCGGCATCGAGCAGCAGTTCTACCTGACCTCCGTAGCAGATAGGCCGGGTATCCTGCGAAAGCTGATAGCCTTTGGGCAGGTCAGGGTAAAAATAGTTTTTGCGGGCAAACCAGGTCCGCCGGTTGATCTCACAGCCCGTGGCCAAGCCTATGCGCAGGGCATGGGTGATGCAGGCGCGGTTGATGCCAGGCAGGGCTCCCGGGTGAGCAAGGTTGACCGGGGAGATGCAACTGTTGGGCGAGGCCCCAAACCCAAACCCCTCAGGAGCAAAAAATTTGCTCTCAGTCGTCAACTGGACGTGAACCTCAAGGCCTATTACCGGTTGGTAGCGGCTGCGGACTGAGTCGGAGATCAAATCGGTAGGCATGGGTATCGATTAGCAGACAGCAGAGCCAAATTAAAGGTTTGTGGGCGAATTTCCCTATTCCAAAGAAAAGGAAATAAAAAAGGCCCTCCTACCAGAGGAGGGCCATGTATCTCATCGAAGCACGATGTACCAGGCTATTCGAGGTGGAGCCATTCTTTCTTCTCCTTCAGTTCCTCGTCGCTTTCTTCGTAATCGGGGTCAGGCACGCAGCAATCTACGGGACAAACTGCGGCACATTGGGGCTCCTCGTGGAAGCCGATGCACTCCGTACACTTGTAAGGAGTGATGTAATAGACTTCATCCGAAACGGGTTCTTGCTCATCATCCGCTTCGATCGTTTCGCCATCTCCTAGTTCGATGGAGCCTTTGAGGCCGGTGCCATCAGAAAATTTCCATGGTACCCCGGGTTCGTAGATGGCTGTATTGGGGCATTCCGGCTCACATGCACCGCAGTTGATGCACTCGTCGGTTATGATAATGGCCATATTGGATGCAAAGTTAAGTTCGAAAATTTGGCAATGCGTGTAGCGGTCAAAGTTACTTAGATTGTTGTAGAATAACCAAACGAAGGAGGGTTTGTTTTTCATCACTTAGCCCTACCAAGGAGATAGGGAGTGACCCTTTACAGAGATGGGGGCTTTTTGGGGATCGGTCCGCTCACCCACTACGTTAAAACGTAATTTTTCTCAGGAATTTATTATTTTTGATATAATTTATGGAAATAAACCTGCTATCTCGCTCTGATCTTCTCCATAGCCTGGAAACCTTGGGGCAGCGGTTCCGGGCCTATGCCTTGCCGGAAGAGGTGGAGGCAGCGGCGCTGGCAGCCAATCCCTGGTACACCCAGTACTACCTGAAAGAGGCTTTGGCTGGCATAGGTAGCTGGCTGGAGCGGGATCGCTTGCAAGCTTTTTTGCAGAATTACCCCGAAGCACCTCGCCCCCCACAGCAAGTAGGCATCATCACCGCCGGCAACCTTCCCCTGGTAGGCTTCCATGATGTGCTTATGACGCTGCTGGCGGGCCATGTGGCCTGGGTAAAGGCCTCCCAGCAGGACCAGGTCCTGATGACATGGCTACATGCTACCTGGATCGAAATATTTCCGAATTTGGCAAATTTCTTTCATCTAAACCCTTTGCCTCCCCAGCTGGATTTTTTACTAGCAACCGGTAGTGACAATACCGCCAGGCAAATAGAGCAGGCCTTTGAAAAGGTCCCTAAAATCGTACGTAAAAACCGGTATTCCGTAGCTTTGCTCACCCCAGAAACCCGGCCAGATGAATGGAAAAGCCTGTACAAAGATTTGCTATTCTATAACGGATTAGGGTGCAGAAACGTAAGCAACCTTATAGTGTTACCCGGGGTAGAGGTAGAACAGCTTCACGGTTTTGCTTCTACTTATCCACCCGAGCGTTTCAATCCGTATTACATGGAACGGGTTTTGTACCTTAAAGCAAAACATCGTCTTCTGCGAACTCCGGTTCTTTCACATCCCTACTTTCTTTTGCGGCCATCCGAGCGGCTCCGGCCTGCTGAAATGGGCATGGTTTGGTTCATTCGATCTTCAAGCCAAGCAGAAGCCCTCCGGTTGATCGCCGACCAGAAAGACCAAGTCCAGTGTCAGGTAGGAATCGATACCGCTTTTGGACAAACCCAACGCCCGGGCTTGTCTGATTTTGCAGACGGTGTCGATACGCTCAAAGTTCTTACAAGCCTGCCTACTGCTTCAGCCGCTGGATAAGGGATTATGTTAGGTTTATATCGTAGTTGATAGTGCTAATCTAGCAGTCAGTCGCCTATTTTAGGGCTAACAATAAACAAGAGTTGGAATATATACATACCTGTATAAAAGTCCGGCACCCAGCACCTTCTAGAACAAAAATAGTCTAGACAGTAAAATTTCAAATCCGGCTTATAGTCCTCAGTAACACCTGCCAAGCTATAGACCCTGATCGGTGCCCAGCAATTATTCCAGGTTGTATATTTAATGCTACCATCATGAAACGCCTCCCCACACACTTTTTCCGCTCTGTACTACCGGTTTTAATCTTGCTACTCACGGGCAGCCTTGCCCACGGACAGTCTTGGTACCCTAAAGAGTTTTTTGGTATTGCGCCCCAGGATAAGCATGTTGCCTTTTTCGACGAGTTTGACGGCAACTCTCAGCGCTGGGACCTCAATTCGCAGTACCTTGAAGAATATATCCAAGATGGCGAGTTTTACTGCGAGACCCTCGTTCAAAATGCCTTCACCAAGTGGCGGCCGGTGCCACTGCAGGCTAACGCCAACTTCGAAGCTGAAGTACGCATCCGCTATGTCAAAGGTGGCGACCGGAGCTTAGCTGGCTTGACCTTCGGGCGGGACAAACGGGGCAATGAGTATAACTTCTTCTTTACCCCCCAAGGGGCCTTCAAGATCGCCCTATACGCCAATGGCCGCAGCGAAGACATTGTTTCTTGGCGCAACAATGAATTTCTCAAGCGCTACCGGTATTCCTACAAATCCCTGACGGTCCGCCAAGTCGACCAGCAGTGGTATTTCTTTATCAATGAGGAGTTGGTCGCACAAGTGCCTGCCCGGGAGCTGTACGGCAACCAGTTTGGCTTCACCATTGGCAACAAAATGGCCGTCGAGGTAGATTACTTGAAAATCTACGAAATTCGCACCAAAGACCAGCAGGGGCCCAGCATCACCCTCATTCAGCCTTCCCTCAATGGCAGCAGCCACGTGGTGTTTGACCAGCGCGAGCAGGTCATTCGTGGCAAAGTGGTGGATCCCTCCGGCGTCCAGCTGGTGACCATCAACGGTACCGAAGTGTACTTCAGCAGCGATGGCGAATTTGCCGCCTCCCTTGACCTGCCCGACGAACCCTATGAGATCCAGCTGGTGGCGATTGACCAAAATCAAAATCGCACCAAGACCACCTTTACCATGGAGTTCCGGATGCCGGAACCGCAGCCGCAGCACCAATTGGCTGACTTGGTACAACCGGCTGAATCTACCCGGCCCTACGCCGATTCTTATCCGGCTACCGCCACGGTGTTTGGCAAAAACTACCTGCTGCTCATCGGGGTAAACAAGTACACCTACTGGAACCGCCTCCACAACGCGGTGAAAGACTGCCAGGATATTCAGAACCTTCTTACCCGCTACTACCTCTTCGATAATGAGAACGTCGTTACCCTCTACAATGAAGAGGCTACTCGGGAAAAAATTCTTGAGACTTTTGAAGAACTGCAAGATAAGTTGGGCGAAAATGACAACCTGCTCATCTATTACGCTGGGCACGGATACTACGATGACAGGTCCACCCTCGGCTATTGGGTGCCGGTAAATGCCCGCCCTAGCAAAATCCCTGATTTCATCCGCAACTCCACCGTTCACGATTACCTCCGCACCATCAACGCCAAGAATACGTTGCTGATCGCTGATGCCTGCTATGCCGGCTCGCTCTTCTCCAACTATCGAGGCCAAATTACCGTGGGGGCCAAGTCCCGCTGGGCTTTTACCTCGGGTGATATCGAAAAAGTATGGGATGGGCAGCCCGGTGAAAACAGCCCCTTCGCCCGCTACCTCATCAACTACCTCCGCGACAACCGTAAAGCCGTCCTCTACGCCAACGAGATGATCGATGCAGTAAGCACCGTCGTGCGGCAAAACACGGCCCAGACCCCGCAGGGAAATCCCCTTTCCCTCGCAGGCAACGAAGGGGGTATCTTCATTTTCCAGCGCCGCCAGTAGGCACCCCGGATCCTACAAAATAACTACGCCCCCGGTCGCTTCAGTGATCGGGGGCGTAGTGCGTTACGGGCGAGCTGCCTAACGGAAGATCAGCCGGTAACGGGCCGTCGCCAGGTTTCCGGCCTTATCTTTTACCTCGATCAACAGTTCACGCTGTCCGGGGGCAGGGCGCTCTTTGCCCATCTGGTAGGTGAGGGTATGGTCGCGAAAGTCGTAAGAAAACAACTTCCACTCGCCGTCGATCCGCCCGTACACGGTCTCATGGTCGATGCCAGAAAATGCGTCTTTGGCGGTCAGGACCAGTTTGTCGACCGAGGTCCCAACCGTAGCGCCTTGGCCAAAATTCACCGGGCGAATGTCTGGAGCCGTGCTGTCTGCCATCAGGCAGTAGACCCCAAATTCCCGGGTCGAAGCGTAGACGTTGCCGTCTTCGCCATGGGTATTGCCTGCGTAGCGCCAGGTTCCTTTCTCTTTTTTTGCCACCACCAAATGGGTCAAAGGACGCGGCTGGTTGGGCTTGAAACTGACCAGGAAAGAGCGAAAAAGGGGAATGGTTTCGGTCCCGAGTCGGTAAGCAGGGCTCAACATGTCGGGACCTTGGGCCGCCACGGGCTCGACTTCGAGGTGGACCCGGTCAAAAACCGCCTGGTAGGGAAAAAAAGCCTGTACCTGCCCTACCTCCACCAAGGTGTTTTTGCCCGGCAGCACTTCGTCTTTGAAATACAAGGGCAGGTCTATGTTGCCGATGTCGTCGTACACCCGCACCGGATAGTCGAACCGGCTGAGAGGCAGAATGAATACCAGCCGCTGATCCCGGTAATAGGCGGGCTTGAGGAGTTTTTCCCGACCATACTGATTGGTGTAGCGCAGTCCAGGGTCAAAATAACTGCGAGCAGGCTGCGCCACGGTGACCACAAGGTTTCCGCGTTTTACTTCGTGGCTTACCCGGGGGCTGCCATAGTTGGGGTAGGGGTCGGGAAAATCGGGCGGGGCCGCCTCATGCTGAAGCTGCCCGGTAAGCACGGAGCGGTTGCCGTGCAGGTCCTCGAGTTCAAGGCGAAACTCATGTACCCCGAGGTCGGTCAATTCAATCATGCCGCGCTCGCGCACATGCTTGTAGGCCGGAAACTGGTTGCCAAAGTCAACATAAGCTTTTTGTAGGCGCTGCCGGGTCTGCTGGTAGTGAGCATGGTCGATGTGAACGTAGATGTAGCGCTTTTCGTCGAACGCATAGCGGTCCAGTTCGAAGAGGTACACCAACTCGTCATCGAGAAACAGACGGGCGTGGTTGATCCCGCAAGGGTTGCCGGCCGCATCGAGCAGGTCGTAGGCTTGGTACTCTATCCCGACTTTTCCCCGCACCTTGATGATGCCCGGCAGCCGGTACCGACCGTTGCCGCCCTGAGGGGTGAGGAGGCGCTTTTCGAATTTGCCCGCTACCCGGGCATCAGGCTTGATGGGCTCTATGCCCACTGCTTGTAGAATGGGCGGCTTGTGGTCAGCGATGCGGTCCTTGTACCACCGGAGGGGATTGAGGATGCGCTCCTGTGGGTCCCGGATTTCGAAGTGCAGGTGCGGCCCGAAGGAGGAACCACTGTTGCCACTGTAGCCGATCAGCTCGCCCGCTTTGACCGGCCATTCGTTCTGCCCCAGATAGATTTCCTGCTCGGCCTGCTTGCTGGTGTACTGCCGTTCGTAGACAAAGGCCTCGATCTCCTCGGTAAACCGCTGCATGTGCCCGTAGACAGAGAAACGCCCATCGGGGTGGCGAAGGTAGATCGCCCGGCCAAACCCATAGGGGCCCACTTTGATGCGGTAAATGTAGCCCTCTTGAATGGCGTAGAGGGGAATCCCTCGCTTGCCCCAGGTCTTGATGTCGATGCCAGAATGAAAATGATCTCCCCGCAATTCACCAAACGTCCCTGACAAGGCGGCGTAGTCATTGCTGGCAAAAGGATAGCGATAGGGCGGATCCGGGGGCAAAGCCCCCAATCCCAAAATCAATCCCAGCAGGAGGGTAGGGATGAACGTACGGTTCCATCTTTTCCTGGCTATTTCCCAACGACTTGCTTTATTTGACATGAAAATCCAATAGTTTTTGCCCTTCCAGGTAGCCTTCTACCCGGTCCCCGACTTGCAGGGGTCCTACTCCTTTGGGCGTTCCAGTAAAAATCAGGTCGCCCTTTTTCACCGTAAAAAACTGACTCAGGTACACCAGCAGGTCCACGACCGAAAAGATCATGTCAGCGGTATGGCCTTGCTGCCGGGTTTGCCCGTTGATGTCGCACTGAAAGTGGACATCTTGCAAATCGGGAAACTGCTCCGGCGGCAAAAACTCAGAAATGGGAGCTGCCCCATTAAAGCCCTTGGCCAGCTCCCAGGGCCAGCCCTTCTCTTTGGCCTCCTGCTGCACATCCCGGGCCGTAAGGTCGATGCCCAAGCCGATGCCGTCGAGGTAGGAAGGAACGAACTCCGGCTGGATAAATTTACCCTCTTTGCCAATTCGCAGCACCAATTCGCATTCGAAGTGCAGGTCCTGGGTAAATTCCGGATAATAGACATCCTTGTTTTCCCGGACTACCGCCGTGTCTGGCTTCATGAATAACATGGGCTTGCCAGGCAAAGGATTGTTGAGCTCTTTGGCATGCTCGGCATAGTTTCGACCAACGCAAATCAGTTTCATGAGAGAATTTTGGGGGAAGAAAAAGGTGGGATCAAGGGCAATCACCCGCAAAAAGCGGCGTCAGCGAGAAAGGCTCGCGGACCCACAGGCTGTCTGGCCCGGCAAGGTAACCCTGATCGGGATTCCATACTGCATAGCTGGCCCTACAATCTGAAAAAAGGGTGCGCGGATGGAGGTCTGCCTCGAAGTCCAGGTACCAGGTATCCGCTTCAAAGCGCAGGCGAAAGCGTCCCTGACAAGACTCGTACGAAAGGCCGGTGCCTAAGGGACTATCTACCCTACGCCGGTTGTGGTAGGTGCTATCCTCCAGGATCAAGGTGAAATCTTTGTTGCAATAGCGCCCCAGCAGGCGGCTCCGGACTTCCGCTTCTGGAGGGGGAGTAGGGGTACAAGCAAGCAGCCAACTCAGCAGGCAGCAAGGAAGCCAGAGGTATTTGTCCATGAGACGGGATTTAGAAAAAACAGGCAGAAAACACATCCCGGCAAAACCCGGACCAGGGCTACTGGTGTCCAAGCTTGCCCAGGGCAGGTACCAGTTGTTGGCGTACTTGCTGCAAGGCATGCAGCAACTCATGGGCAGGCTCTTGCTCCAAGGCAGTACCGATGACCAGGATATCAGCCCCGGCTTCCCAGGCTTGGCGCGCGGTTTCGGCCGTGCGGATGCCGCCTCCCACCATGAGAGGCACCTCCATCTCATTCGCTACCCGCCGGATCATCGCGGGTGCCACGGGCTTTAAAGCGCCACTCCCCCCGTCGAGGTAGATGAGCTGGAGGCCCAATTGCTGCCCGGCCAGGGCGGTGGCAGCCGCAATGCCGGGCTTGTCATGGGGGATAGGCTGGGTATTGCTGATGTAGTGCGCCGTGGTGGTACGCCCCCCATCGATGAGCAGGTAGCCGGTGGGTAGAATCTCCAGGTCGGCGCGCTTCAGCAGGGGGGCGGCCACCACATGCTGCCCAATGAGCAGGTCGGGGTTGCGGCCGCTGATGAGCGACAGCAGCAAGATCGCATCGGCGGCGGGTTCGATCTGATGGATGCTGCCCGGAAACAACACCACCGGCAAGCGGCTCAAGGCTTTGAGCTGTGGCACCAATTGATGGATGTGCCCGTCGGCGACCAAGCTTCCCCCCACCAACCACGCATCAACCCCCGTCGTTTCCGCTAGCTCGACCAGGGTCGGCAAGGCTTCCAGATCGACTTTGTCAGGGTCGAGCAACAAGGTCAAGGCCTTGTACCCCTCCTGACGGCGGGTCTGAAAGTAGGCCAGCAGAGATGCGTTCATGCAAGTGAAATTTCGCGCGTCTGGGATCGTATAAATCCTGGGATATTGCTGCGAAATTAAGAAAATTTACCAGATGGGTATTGATTTTTACCCATAACTCTAACACCTGGAGATGGGCCGACGATTCCTTTGGTTGAAAAAATCTCGTATCTTTTATCCTATCAACTTACGCGTGTCTCACTTCATGAAAGCCCGGCTTTATTTTTCCATCCTGTCTCTGCTCGGATTGGGGGTGGGTCTCCTCCCCCTTTCCCAGGCCCAGCAAGCCCTACCCCGGGGGTTTGCTCCTGGGGAAAAGCAGGCCATGCCGGCCTACTTGGCCGCCCAGCTCGGCTACAAGGGCCCTGCCCTGCCTTATCCTCCCGCCAGGCCAGTGCGTTGCATGGCCGAATGGGAAGAGGTTGGCTACTTGGTATTGGCCTGGACCCAGTACCAGCCCGCCCTCCGGGAGGTGGTTCGCCATAGCCAACGGACCGCCACCGTGCTGATTCTTTGTGATGATTCCCTCGCGGTAAAGCGGTACCTCCACGCGGGAAAGGTCCCCTTGACCCGCACCCGCTTTTTACCCGGAAACTTTGAGAGTGTTTGGATCCGTGACTACGGGCCTCAGTCAGTTTACCTCCATGCCGTCGATTCGCTCTTTCTGGTCGATTATCTTTACAACCGGCCCCGCCCCGCCGACGACCAAGTGCCAGAATGGCTGGCCCAAGAACTGGGCCTGCCCCTCTACAGTGCTTCGCAAGCGCCCTTTGACCTGGTGCATATTGGGGGAAACTTCATGGCTGATGGCATGGGCATGGCTTATTCGACCGAATTGATCCTGCAGGAAAATGCCCGGCCAGATCATTTCAATGCTTCTCCCAAAACCGAGGCCGATATCGACTGGCTGATGGAGAACTATCTGGGTATCGACCATTACCTTAAGTTGCCCGCTTTGCCCTACAATCCCATCCATCACCTCGATATGCACCTCAAGTTGCTTGATGAGGAAACCTTGCTGGTGGGTACCTATCCGCCGGGCATCGCCGACGGTCCCCAGATCGAAGCTAACCTGCAATTGATCCAACAACAGCACCAGATTCTCTTCGGGCGGCCCTTACAGGTGGTGCGCATCCCGATGCCCCAAGACGAAGGGCAGTACCCCGACCAACCAGGAGCTGCTTATCGCACCTATACCAACTCTGTGTTTATCAACGAGTTACTGCTCGTTCCTACCTATGCTTCGCCCTACGATACGGTAGCCCTGACCCTCTTACGAACTGCGCTGCCCGGGTATGAAATCGTGGGGATCGACGCCCGGGACATGATCCGGGCCGGAGGGGCCCTGCACTGCATCACCCAGACCATTGGCCACCCGGCGCCCCTGCTGATCGCTCACCGCCGCTTACCCGATCTGCCCCTTGGCAAGGAGCATGTGCTGGTGCAGGCCCAGATCGCTCACCGCAGCGGCATCAAAGAGGCTTTCCTGGCCTACCAGTGGCCAGGGGACAGCAGCTTTCGCTACCTCCCCCTGGAACCTTCGCCCGGAAAACGTGATTATTGGCAGGTAGCCTTGCCCCTCCCCCCGGTCAGGGGCAAAGTAAGGTACTTTTTCCATGCCGAAGCCCAAGATGGCAAATGGCAAAGACGGCCTATGACCGCCCCGGAAGGCTACTTTAGGTTTGAGATAGGCAAGGAATCGCTCGGTTCAGAGCCGGTTGATTCTATTCTTCCTTTGCTCAAGCTCCTACGATAGGGCATCAAGCGCGAGACGGACCCCTACCGGGCCAGGGCATGCCGGAAACTGTTGAATCCCACGGCCCCAAAGCCAAAGACCTGCATCAGCATAAATGGCATGATGCTGAAGTCCCGGAAGTGGACGGATAGGTAAACCCCCAGGCAGAAGTAGAGCGTCATCAGCAATTCGCCCAGCACACTCGGCGTGATCTTCACGGAGCGATATTTCACCTGATTCCAGCGGTCTTTGGGGGTTTTGAGGTTGAACTTGGGCGTGCGGACGAAAGGCGTCTTCTTTCCCCAATAGCCCTGCAGCACCGCGATGGAGTTGTGCAGCGAGAGGCCCATGGAGAGAGAAAGGAAGGGGATGTAGTGAATCACAAAACGCTTGATGGCAGCGCCAGGGCTGGCTTCCCGGCGGCTGAAGGTCACCAAGTAGAGCAAGCCGAGGATCACGAAGCTACACAGCAGGGCCGTCACGGGTATGAGGAGAAATCCCACTTTGCCGTGAAATACCTCGTGCTTGAGGTAAAGCAAAGGCACACTCGTCGCTCCCAATACCAAGACCAGGAGAAAGACTGAACTGCTGAGCAAATGCAGGGTGCCGTGGATTTTACGGAGGAGCCCGGTATCGGAGCGCCAGAGGGTACGCAGCATCTTACGGGCTACTTCTGCCCCGCCTTTCATCCAGCGATATTGCTGCGATTTTATGGCGTTCATCTCAGCCGGTAGTTCGGCCGGGGCCCCGATCTCGTCGATATAGCGAAATTTCCAGCCTTTGATTTGCGCCCGGTAACTCAGGTCGAGGTCCTCGGTGAGGGTATCGGCTTCCCAGCCACCTGCATCCAAGATGCAGGTTTTGCGCCAGACGCCGGCCGTGCCGTTGAAATTGATGAAATAGCCTCCTACGTCGCGGCTAAACTGCTCGATGGTGAAGTGCGCATCAAGGTGAAAGGCCTGCACCTCGGTGAAAATCGAGTAGTTTTGGTTCAAGTGTTCCCAGCGGGCTTGCACCACGCCAATGTTGGGGTCGGTGAAGTTGGCCAGGGTGGCGCGCAGGTAGTTGGGATAGGGAAGAAAATCGGCATCGAAGATGGCGATGAATTCGCCTTTGGCAAATTCCAAGCCGTAGCCTAAGGCTCCCGCTTTGAAGCCGGTCCGCTCAGGGCGGCGTACGTGTTCGATTTGCAAGCCCTCAGCTTGTAGGGTGGTAATCTTAGCCGCTGCCAATTCCACCGTCTCGTCGGTGGAATCATCTAGTAGTTGCACCTCAAAGCGGTCTCTTGGATAGTCAAGCGCCGCTATGGCATCCAGGAGCCGCTCTACCACATACAACTCGTTATAGATCGGCAACTGAACCGTCACGAAAGGCAACTCATCGTCGTCCCCGAGGGGGGGGACCGGTTGGTACTTATTCCGGTTGCGCAGGAAGGTAATGATCAAATGGAGTTGTCCCAGGCTGTAAAGAACCAGCAAGGTGAGCGCCAGCCCATAGACCCCCAGAACTACATATTCGAATATTTGCAAAAGCACAGGCTTAAATTAAAATAGCCAACAATTCGCTCACAAAAATACTAATTGGCTGATAAAATTATAGCAACCCCTGCCCCCACGCATAAAGTGAATTTCAGCAGTGTTTACCCGGCAAGGTACTACTTAATCATGCAATCTTCACTATATCAACCCCAACCTTCTCATTTACAATAGCTTAAAAATCGTCCAGAGAATTTTATAACCTGCCATCACCGTCCCGTAGGCCGTCCCTGTCACCTTTGAAATCCCGATCCGGCGGCGGTACTTCACCGGCACTTCGGTACACTTGAGGCCCAGTTTGGCCGCCTTCACCTGCATTTCCACCGTCCAACCAAAAGTTTGATCCTGCATGTCGATGGCCAGCAGTTGGTCGTACCTCACCGCCCGAAACGGCCCCAGGTCCGAAAATTCATACCCATATAGCCAGCGAATCAACGTCGTAGCCAGCCAGTTACCAAAACGCTGCTGCGGCATCATTGAGCCAGGCTCACGGTTTCCCAAGGCCCGCGAACCAATGACCAGGTCGTACCCATCCTCCAGGATAGGTGCGGCCAATTTAGGTAATTCTTCCGGAAAATCGGAATAATCACCGTCGAGAAAAACCACGAGGTCTGGGGTCTGGTCAGCGGGCTTTTTCGCCAGGTAAGCCAGGCCTTTGAGGCAAGCAAATCCATAGCCCTTGCGGGGTTCTTGCAGGACCGTCGCGCCAGCTGCCCGGGCATGCGCTTCTGTGGCATCAGTAGAACCATTGCTCACCACGATGGCCTCCGCTACCCAAGCCGCCGGCAGGTCCGCCAGCACTTTGCCGATCGACTCCGCTTCATTGTAAGCAGGAATGATCACATAAATCCGGGCTGAAGACGGTTCCAAAGCTTCTGACATGGCCGCAACAATTATCAATACGGCCTGCAAATAACGAAAATCCAGCTTATTTCCCTGTCACGCTTGAGACATAAGCTTATTCACCTGATGAGCTGGCTTTCCCCTCGGGAACGGCAGACACCATAGAGTAGCGTTCGCGCACCTTGATGTTGCGAAACCAAACCAAGCCACCATGGTCCTGCAAGCCGATGTAGCCCGAGCGGGCTTGGCCATATTCCGGAAATTCTTTCCACTTCCCTGCCGCCTTTCTTTGCTCCCAGTCCTCAGACCAGGGTACAAAACTCAGCAGCAACTGCCCATTGAGCCAGTGCTCGGCTCGCTCCGGGGTGAAGACGATACGGCTCGTGTTCCATTCACCCGCAGGTTTCACGATCTTTTTACTGTTGTCAGGCAGGTACATGGCATAATCTGCGCCGAGCTTCTGCCATGCTTCCAGCGGCGCCGGAAACCCGATGTCGTCCAGCACCTGGTACTCCGGAGCATTGAAATAGGGGGCTTCGTACTCAGGCCCTTCCACCACATGGTAGAAGACGCCACTGTTGCCGCCTTCGCTGATTTTCCACTCTAAGGCCAGCTCGAAGTTATCGAACTCCCGGGCCGCATAGACCACATCACCCCCGATGTCTCCGCCTTCGCCCAGGCATTTAAGCACCCCATCCTCGATCATCCAGCTGGCCGGCAAGGTGTCCATGTTGAAGCCACGCCAGCCCTCAAGGCTGCTGCCGTCAAACAAATAGGTCCATTCGCTTTCTGCGATCGGGGCCTCAGAGGAATCTTCAGATGTCTTTTTGCTAGTCGGCTCGCTACAGGCTAGCAACAGCAGGAGCAGGCTCAGGAGGGGTAGCAGGGTTTTCATGCGGAATAATAAAAGGTGAGAATCAAACCGAAAGTAGGTTCAAGCGAAAAAACTCAGCGTGGCTCAGACGAACCGGTAGGGGAAAACCAACGGCAAAAACGTAACCCAGGTACAAGCTCCTCCCGCTCCATTCAACCCTTTCAAGCCTTCTTCATTTTCACCGGATCCCAATGAATGATGCGATTTTGGGCGTAGCTCTCATTGCAGAGCAAGGCTGGCGCGGCCGCACGAAAGCCGAAGACCGGATCTTCGTCTACTTTGCCGCCTTCTCGAATGGCCCGAAAGAGATGCTGGAAATGCAGGTAATGGGTGCCGGGATAGTCGGCTTCTACCCGGTAGACGGTCTCTGCTACCGGGTACATGCCTTCGCGCTTCGGTTGGAACGCAGCCGCGTCTTTGTTCTTTGCTTGGGAGAAAGGATCGTTGTCCGGGGGTACGTCATTCTGCTTGAGGACGACCTCTTCCCACTTCACGTCCATAGCGCCCTCGCTGCCGACGAGGCGCAGGTAAGTGGTGCCGCTGGTGCCGTCGACGAAGTTGCAGCGCAGCGAGAGGTTGAAGCCGGGATGGGCCTGGGTTTCGGGATATTGGAACATGCCCACCAGCACATCGGGTACCTCGCGGCCATCTTGCCAGTAGCGCAGGCCGCCCATGGCCCCGATTTCTTCCGGCCCCAGCGAGCCGGTGATGAAGTGCAAGCTGGAAAACAGATGCACAAACAGGTCGCCGGACATGCCAGTGCCGTAGTCGGTGTAGTTGCGCCAGCGGAAGAAGCGGTTGGCGTCGAAAGGCCGCTTGGCAGTGTTGGCCAGGTAGCGATCCCAGGCCACGGTCGCTTCCGAAGCGTCGGGCGGAATGGGATATTGCCAGGCGCCGAGAGGCGAATGTCGCGCCCAGAAACCCTCGGCATAGTTGAGCTTGCCGATGGCTCCGGCCGCGAGCAGCTCGCGGGCCTTGGCATTACCAGCCGAGGACATGCCCTGGCTGCCGACCATGAAGACCTTGCCCGATTTTTTCCAAGCGTCGATCACCTCATGGCCTTCTTCTACCGAATGCACCATTGGCTTTTCACAATACACATGCTTTCCAGCCTCCAGGGCAGCCACCGAGATCGGTTTGTGCCAATGGTCAGAAGTGCCGATGATGACCACATCGACGTCTTCGCGGCGCAAGACCTCTTGATAATCTTCAGTCAGAAACAGCTCCTCTCCCCAACGCTCCCTGGCATCACGCAGGCGGCCCTGGTACAGGTCACAAACCGCGACCAGGGAGACATTGTCATGCTCCAAGGCCACCGAGGTGTCGTAGGTGCCCATGCCTCCGGCTCCGATCAGGGCGACCTTGAGGGGTTTGGCCGTAGGGTCTCGCTTCACCACTACTGGCAGGGGCTGGTAGGTCCGGGATTCGCGGGCCAAGGCCTGGCCTAAGGGGCTGGCTGCTGCCGCCGCCATGCCCAATTTTTTCAAAAATGAACGACGTGGATGTTTCATGAGCGTTGTTCGCAAGTTGAGAATCGCACCAGTGGCTTCGTTTATCCTCGGAAATATGCAAATTTTTTTAAAAAATGCCCGCCTTACCCAGCCGTCATACAGGTGAGCACAGGCCGACATCGAGCGGTCGATGGCCGTGGGTTTCAACGGGGCACGCCTGCACGAAAAAATCTTCGAGCCCCGCTTCCACTATTGGGCCGACCGCCTGGGCTACCTCACCTGGGGCGAGTATCCCGACTGGGGCGTGAGCCGCACCTACAATGAGCCGGAAGCTTGGCTCAACCTCCTGCGCGAATGGCGGGAGGCCGTCATGCGCGACCGCAACCATCCTTCCATCATTGCCTGGACACCCATGAACGAAACCCACTCGGCCAAGCGGGGCTTCGAAGCCTACCGCCGGGCAGCAGAAGAAGTCTACGAGCTGACCCGCGACCTCGACCCCACCCGACCGGTCAACGAGGCCAGCGGCTTTCTCCACATCAAGACCGACCTCTTCACCGTCCACGACTACGACCAGGATGCCGAGCGCTTTCGCGAGCGCTACCTCAAGGTGCATCCCGACAGCACCGACGTCTACCATCTCAGCTGGGATTGGTACGGCAAGGTACCCAAATACACCACCGAGTACGAAGGGCAACCCTACGTAGTGGACGAGTATGGCGGCACCTTCTGGCTACCGGAATATGCGAACGAGGCTCCCCGGGGCAATGGCCGCAGCAATTGGGGCTACGGCAAAAGTGAGGCAGAAGTCCTCAAGCTGATCACCGACCTGACCCTGGCCCTGACTGACAACCCCTACATCGCCGGCTACACCTACACCCAGCTCACCGATGTGCAGCAGGAGGTCAATGGCATTTACACCTTTGATCGCAAACTGAAGTTTGATGC
>CAZIVQ010000002.1:0-23810 GCA_964542415.1 uncultured Bacteroidia bacterium
AGAGATAGGCTATTCCCCTCGCTGCTCATTTTTTGCACGCATTTGTCATCCGTGCGGGCAAGTTACCCCGGAGGAAGAATAGTCAATTGCTTGTCTCATGGTCGCGTGTCGTATCGTCGCGCTCACCATCTCTCACGCATACGCCAAGCCGATCCGCTGTGCGCGCATGGTGGCGGCGATTTCGTCGAGCACGGTGGGGTCTTCGATGGTGGAGGGCATCTTGTAGGCTTTGCCGTCGGCGATGGCGCGCATGGTTTTGCGCAGAATTTTGCCGCTGCGGGTCTTGGGCAGGCGGTTCACCACCGTCACCTGCTTGAAGGAGGCCACCGCGCCCACCGTGTCGCGCACGCGCTGTACGAGCTCCCGGTAGAGGTCGGCGGCTTCGAGGGTCTCGCCTTCTTTCACCACCACAAAACCCACCGGCACCTGCCCTTTGAGGGCGTCTTCGATGCCGATGACGGCGCACTCGGCCACCTCGGGATGGGAGGCGAGGGCCTCTTCCATTTCGGCGGTCGAGAGGCGGTGGCCCGCCACGTTGATCACATCATCGATGCGACCGGTGATGTAGACGTAGCCGTCTTCGTCCTTGTAGCCGCCGTCGCCGGCGAGGTAGTAGCCGGGATAGCGGTTGAGGTAGCCGGCGCGAAAGCGGTCGTCGTTTTTCCAGAGCGTCGGCAGGCAGGAGGGCGGCAGGGGCAGCTTGATGCCCATCCGCCCCGGTTCCGCCGGGCGGATGGGCATCACGCCATAGCCAGCCATGTTGGCCAGCATGGCCCAGCCGGATTCGGTCTGCCACCAGTGGTCGATCACGCCCACGCCCAGGAGGTTGCGGGCCCATTCGTAGGTGGCCACGTCGCAGCGCTCGCCCGCGAGGAAGAGGTATTTGAGGCTGGGAGTGGGGTATTTCATCTTGAAGCGGCCGTAGGGGTCTTCTTTGCGAATGGCCCGGATGGCGGTGGGGGCGGTGAAGAGCACCTTCACGTTGTGCTCCTGGATCACGCGCCAGAAGGTACCGGGATCGGGGGTCCGGATGGGCTTGCCTTCAAACATGAGGGTGGTGTTGCCGTTGAGCAGCGGCCCGTAGACGATGTAGGAGTGGCCCACTACCCAGCCGACGTCGGAGGCGGCCCAGAAAACGTCGCCGGGTGCCACGTTGTAAACGTAGCGCATGGAGTATTTGAGAGCAACGGCGTGGCCGCCGTTGTCGCGGACGATGCCCTTGGGCTTGCCGGTGGTGCCGGAGGTGTAGAGGATGTAGAGCGGGTCGATGGCATCGACTTCGACGCAGTCGGCGGGCTCGGCCTGGGCCATGAGGGTATCCCAGTCGTGGTCGAAGCCGGGCTTGAGGTCGCAGGGGATTTCGGGACGGCGGTAGACGATGCAGCCTGCGGGCTGGTGGGTGGCCTCGGCCAGGGCCTGGTCGATGATGGGCTTGTAGGCGATGAGGCGGGTGAGCTCGATGCCGCCGCTGGCGGCGATGATCATTTTTGGCTGGGCATCGTCGATGCGCACGGCCAGCTCGTGGGCGGCAAAGCCGCCGAAGACGACCGAGTGGATGACGCCCAGGCGGGCGCAGGCCAGCATGGCGATGGCCGCCTGCGGGATCATGGGCATGTAGATGATGGCGGTGTCGCCTTTTTCCAGGCCCTGCTCCTTGAGCACCCCTGCAAAGCGGGCGACCTCGTCGCGCAGCTGCCGGAAGCTGTAGACCGACTTGATGTCGGTGACCGGCGAGTCGTAGATGAGCGCGGGCTGGTCGGCCCGGCCGTTGGCCACGTGGTGGTCGAGGGCGAGGTAGGCGGTGTTGAGCTTGCCGCCCTGAAACCAGCGGTAGAAGCCCTGGTCATCCTTGGTGAGGCCCTGAGGGGGGAAGGAAAACCATTCTAGCTGCCGGGCTTCGTCCAGCCAGAAAGCTTCCGGGTCATTGATCGAGCGGGGGTAGTCCTTTTGATACAGTCTCATGGTGCGAAGTGAGTAGTGAAAAACCTGGCGGAAGCATGAGGAAGCGAGGAAAGAAAAAAATCATCTGCGAAGACGATTCTTTTCAGAATATTAACTAATTTCAATATAAGCTTTTTTACTTTACGAACCCCTGTCAGCTTGGGGAAATATACCACACAGGCCCCAAGGGGTTAATTAATAAGCATCTTTATATCTAGATACCTAGATGTCAAACATACGATTTCTGGCGGAATCAAACAAACGAATTTTCGCTGGCAGCTAATCTTTCCTCCCTTTTCTATAAGCCCCCCAAAATTATTCTTCTCATAATCAGTGAATTGCGATAAATAAACATCTATATATCTAGATGCTTTTGAAAATGTGCGGCTGCTTGCTTACATTTGATCTGATCGCTACCTTATCCTTGTCATCTGAAAGCCTCTTTCCCCTCAAACCCTGCTACTACTATGACCAAGCGCATCGAAACTTTTGCTGAATACCAGGAGACCTACCGCCGTTCTGTTGAAGATCCTGAGGGCTTCTGGGCCGAGCAGGCCAATACCTTCACCTGGCGCAAGCCTTGGGACAAGGTCCTCGAATGGAATTTTCGCGATCCGGATGTGAAATGGTTTGTCAATGGCAAACTCAACCTGACCGAGAACTGCCTCGACCGCCACCTCGAGACCCGCCCCAACCAAGCGGCCCTGATCTGGGAACCCAATGACCCTAGCGAGCCGACCCTCACCTACACCTACCGGCAGCTCCACCGCGAGGTCTCGCGCTTTGCCAATGTCCTTAAGGCCAACGGCATCCAAAAAGGCGACCGGGTCTGCCTCTACATGCCGATGATTCCCGAACTGGCGATGGCCACCCTGGCCTGTGCCCGCATCGGGGCGGTACACTCGGTGGTCTTCGCCGGCTTTTCGGCCCACGCCCTCTCCGACCGCGTCAACGATGCCGAGGCCAAGATGGTCATCTGCTCCGACGGCAACTACCGTGGCAACAAGCAGATCCCGGTCAAAGTGGTGGTAGACGAGGCCTTGGAAAACTGCGAATCGGTGACCACCGTGCTCGTCGCGCAGCGGACCAAAGAGGAAGTGCATTGGGAAGCGGGTCGGGACAAGTGGATACATGAGGAGATGGCGAAAGCCGATGCCAAGTGCGAAGCGGAAGAGATGGACAGCGAAGACATGCTCTTTATTCTCTACACTTCGGGTTCGACCGGCAAACCCAAAGGCGTGGTCCACACCACGGGCGGCTACATGGTCTACACCGAGTACACCTTCCGCAACGTTTTTCAGTACCAGGAAAATGACATTTACTGGTGTACGGCTGACATCGGCTGGATCACCGGGCATAGCTATATCGTCTACGGCCCCCTCTTGGCGGGCTCGACCTCAGTCATGTTTGAAGGGGTACCGACTTGGCCTGATGCCGGGCGCTTCTGGGAGATCGTGGAGAAATATGGCGTGACCCATTTCTACACCGCGCCGACGGCCATCCGCGCCCTACAAGCCAAAGGCGATGAGTTTGTGACCAAGCACGACCTCTCCTCGCTCAAGGTGCTTGGTTCGGTGGGGGAACCCATCAACGATGAGGCCTGGCATTGGTACCACAAGCTGGTGGGCCAAGAAAACTGCCCCATCGTCGATACCTGGTGGCAGACCGAGACCGGCGGCATCATGATTTCGCCCATCGCGGGCCTGACCGAGCTGAAGCCTTGCTACGCCACGCTGCCGCTGCCCGGCGTTCAGCCCGTGCTGGTCGATGCCGATGGCAAAGAGATCGAAGGCGACGGCGTCGAGGGGCTGCTCTGCGTGAAATTTCCCTGGCCCTCCATTCTGCGCACTACCTACGGCGACCACGAGCGCTGCCGGCAGACCTACTTTGCCATGTTCAAGGACAAGTATTTCACCGGGGACGGGGCTCGCCGCGAAGAAAACGGCTACTACCGCATCATTGGCCGGGTAGATGACGTGATCAACGTTTCGGGCCACCGCATGGGCACGGCCGAGGTCGAAAACGCCATCAACCTCCACCCCAACGTGGTCGAGTCGGCGGTAGTCGGCTATCCGCACCACATCAAGGGGCAAGGCATCTATGCTTATGTGGTCTGTCAGGACGAGCCCTCGGATATGGAAGCCCTGCGCAAGGAAATCATGAAGGTAGTGACCGAGGAGATCGGCCCCATCGCCAAACCCGATAAGATCCAGGTCGTCTCCGGCCTGCCCAAGACCCGCTCGGGCAAGATCATGCGCCGCATCTTGCGCAAGGTCGCCGAGGGCACGGGCGACAGCTTGGGCGATACGTCTACGCTGCTCGATCCGGGCGTGGTCGATGAGATCAAGAGCGGGTCGCTGGTATAAATTCCGCTTGCTGCTTACGTTCTATGACTAAGGCCCATGGGCGGCCTACGCATGAAAAGTCTCTCCCTTCGAGGGTGAATGTTTGGGAGCCAAACAGTCCCCGTAGGATGACAAGTTTGAAAATTCGATCCCTGAGCCTGTCGAAGGGCCGAATTTTCAAACTTGTCATGAGTAGCCCGCCCCCAGGCGGGAGCGAGAAGTCTTGCCTTACTGGAAAAGCTGCCGGGAAAGGCAAGCTCCCTCACAACCACCTCAAGGGCGGGCTCGGGATGACATTTTAATCAACTGATAATCAGTTGAAAACTCCAAAATCGCGTTATCCAGCTTGTTTGATCCGGCGCAGGGACCCTGTTATCGCCTTGCTCCACTGAAGATTTTCCGTATGTTTTCTCTCTCACCCTTCCTCTCCCGCAGACTTTGAATCGAATAAATAGCTTTTGCTTGCAAATATCTAAGTATATAGATAGCCTTTCATCTAGATACTTGCAGGTTTGCGGAAAAAGGACCTTACCGCTAAACTACTATGCGAATCATCCGACCCATTCTTTCGGCTATCTGTGTATTGCTGGCTTTTACTGGTACGGTGGCGGGTCAGGGATCAGCCGACTATACCGGCGGGCTGAAAGTAAAGCTCAACGAAGACGGCTCGAAATACTTCCGTCTGATCACCTGGCACCAGATGTGGGCCACCACCTCTCAGTTGGGGGGGCAAGATGCGCCTGACCTGGAGATGAACTTCACCCTGCGGCGTTCGCGCTTTTTGATGTATGCGCAGCTCAGCCAGCGCTTTTTGATTTTGACCCACTTTGGCCTCAACAGCCTGACACCGGCGACCATGGGGGCCTTAAGTGCGTCCAGTGACCGGGACTCGGCGCCTACGGCCGGGCGGGGCTTCAACGGGAGCTTCTTTATGCATGATGCCTGGGTAGAATACACCGTCGTGCCGAAATACCTCTATGTGGGGGGAGGCTTGCACTACTGGAATGGGGTGAGTCGCCTGACCAACCAGAGTACACTCAACTTCATGACCCTGGATGCCCCGCTGACCAACTGGTTCAGCCTGGGGACCAGTGACCAATTTGCCCGTCATCTGGGCCTGTACGCCAAGGGGAAGCTCGGTCGCCTGGACTACCGCCTGGCCTTGAACCAGGCCACGACCCGGCCCTTTTTCCAGGGAACCGCTTCTGAGACGGAACCCTATACGCAGTATGTGAACTTTTCTGATCCCGGAGGCGGCATGGTCACCCAAGGTTACCTCAACTATCAGTTTCTGGAACAGGAGGACAACTTGCTGCCGTACTTTGTCGGCTCTTACCTGGGGACCAAGCAGGTATTTAACCTCGGAGGGGGCTTCTACAACCACGCCAGGGGCACGACGACCATTGATCCGGTGCGCCTAGATACCACGGTCAACCGTGCCCGGAGTTTGGGGGTAGATGCCTTCCTGGACATGCCGCTAGGCGATGGCGGGGCTAAGGGAGCCGTAACGGCCTACCTGGCTTACTACCACCACCACTGGGGCGACAACTACAGCGGCGGCCTGCGTTTTGCCGGTACAGGCAATGCCATCTATGGCAAGCTTGGCTACCTGCTGCCTGAACTCTCCGAAAAAGTGCGGCTACAGCCTTACGTAGCTTTTACCCACGCTTCCCTTGATGCCTGGAAAGCATTGGAGAATAGCTCCGCCACTGACCTCAAACTGGGCACCAACTTTTACCTTGATGGCCATCACGCCAAGATTACCCTGGAATACTATCTGTCCAATGCTTACAGCCCCGGCTCGGGCATCAGCGTGGCCACGCAGACTCCTCGTGACGACATGGCTGGGGTGCTGCGCATGCAGCTGATGCTCTACTTGTAGACCGGGTTGGCCGCCGGGCCAGGTCCGGGGGCCAGCTTTTTTCTTTTTCTTCTTCTGTAAAATTGACTAACCCTATTCGCAATGAAAGACCTCAAAAAGTACTGGAAACGAAACCTCCTGTACCTCAGTGTGCTGCTCAGCATCTGGTTCTTCGTTTCCTACGGCCTCGGCATCTTGGCGCATCAATTCTGGTGGGCCCAGCAAGGCTCCATCTACGTATTTGTGATCCTGATTTTTGTCTACGTATGGCTCATGAACCGCCTCGACAAGGAATATGATGTGGATGAGAAGTAGAAGTAAGAGATGAGAAAAGAGAAATGAGAGCAGAAGCTGGCCACGAGGCATTCTTCTTTCTCTCCGGGCGCTGGGCATATTCCAATGCTTGCCACTCCCCTCTGTTCATCTCAAAATCTAATGGTCTCACCCTCTAACTATCTAATGGTCTCACCCTCTAACATCGACTTCTACTATGGATCAGCAAATATGGACTTTTCTCATCGTCGGCTTGACCTTTGCCGTGTACATCGGCATTGCGATCTGGTCCCGGGCCGGCTCGACCAAAGAATTTTACGTGGCCGGCGGGGGGGTATCGCCCCTGGCCAACGGCATGGCCACCGCCGCTGACTGGATGTCGGCTGCTTCTTTCATCTCCATGGCCGGCCTCATCTCCTTCATGGGCTACGACGGTGCGGTCTACCTCATGGGCTGGACCGGCGGCTACGTGCTCTTGGCGTTGCTATTGGCCCCCTACCTGCGAAAATTCGGGCAATTCACCGTGCCCGACTTCATTGGCGCCCGCTACAACAACTCCAAAACCCAAAGCGGCATCAACGTCGCCCGCCTCGTGGCGCTCATCTGCGCGGTGTTCGTTTCCTTTACCTACATCGTGGGGCAAATGAAAGGGGTGGGCATTGCCTTCTCCAGCTTCCTCGGCATTCCCTTCGACGTAGGGGTGATCATCGGCATCGTGATCGTATTTTTCTATGCCGTACTCGGTGGCATGAAAGGCATTACCTACACCCAGGTGGCGCAGTACTGCGTGATGATCTTTGCGTACCTGGTTCCGGCCATCTTCATTTCGATCCAAATCACCGGCAACCCGGTTCCGCAGCTCGGACTGGTAGGCGACTTCAAAGGCGAAGACATTTCCTTGCTGGAGAAGTTGAACCAACTTAACCGCGACCTCGGCTTCGTGGAGTACACCAACGGCACCAAGTCGACCATCGACGTCTTCTTCATCACCGCTGCGCTGATGCTCGGTACCGCCGGGCTACCCCACGTAATCGTGCGTTTCTTCACCGTACCCAAGGTCTCTGATGCCCGCATGTCGGCCGGTTACGCGCTGGTGTTCATTGCCCTGCTCTACACCACCGCCCCGGCCATCGCCGCTTTTGCCCGCGCCAACATGATCGACACCGTCATGGGGGAGGACCTGCAAGGGGTAGAATACGCCACCGCTCCCAACTGGATCAAGACCTGGGAAAGTGCCAAGCTGATCCAGTATGAGGACAAAAATAGCGATGGCAAAATCCAATATTACAACGACGCTTCTGAGAGCGGCCAAGCCCTCGCTGCCGCCAAGGGCTGGGAAGGCAACGAGTTTGTGCCCGACCGCGACATTATGGTGCTGGCCAATCCCGAGATCGCCCAACTACCCAACTGGGTCATCGCCCTGGTCGTAGCCGGGGGCTTGGCGGCGGCCTTGTCTACCGCCGCCGGTTTGCTGCTGGTCATCTCGACCTCTATCAGCCACGACCTGCTGAAGAAGACCTTCATGCCCAATATCTCCGACAAAAAGGAGCTGATGTATGCCCGCATCGCCGCCGGGGCCGCCGTAGTCGGCGCAGGCCTGGCCGGCCTCAACCCGCCCGGCTTCGTGGCTGAGGTGGTGGCCTTTGCCTTTGGCCTGGCTGCCTCGTCCTTCTTCCCCGCCATCCTGCTGGGGATCTTCGACAAGCGCACCAACACCACCGGGGCCGTCACCGGCATGATCGTAGGCATCGTTTTCACCGCCACCATGATCATCCTCATGCGCTCCTCCAAGCTGATCGGCACCGAAACCAACCTCATCGAAAGCGTTTGGGGGATTTCCGCCCAAGGCATCGGCACCCTCGGCATGCTGCTCAACCTGGTGGTCACCCTCGTGGTCTCGCGCCTCACCCCGCCGCCCTCTGAGGAAATCCAGCAGATCGTCGAAGATATCCGCATCCCCCGTGGCGCTGGCGAAGCCCAGTCGCATTAGAGGGGCATAGGGGAGTAGGGGAATGGGGTGTAGGGTGTAGGGAAATAAGGCATTTCCTTGCTCCCTGTTCCCTGTTATTTGCTTTGTGGATAACGCTGTCAGGGCAAAAGCGGGACTGGTGAGAGCCCTGACAGCGTGGCGATGCTTGCTTCCTGTCCACTGCTCACTGCTCACTGTTCACTGTCCATTGTTCACTGTCCTCTGGTTCCCGTCTTCTGTCTCTTTATTCTTTTCTCTCATCTCTCATCTCTCTCAAATGCGTCTCAACCGCCCCCTCTCTCAACTCCTTGTCGTCGTTCTGTATATTTTTGTTTTTCAGAACTCTGCGCCTCCTTTGCGAACTGCTGAAAGTCTGTCCTCCAGCAGATGCGGTGAACCAAAACTCAATAACTCCGCGGAAAAAAAGTAGCTAACTCTTCGTCACCATCAACCCCTGCTCCGAAAGCCCAAAGTCCACAAAACGCGCCAGTTTGTTCGGGGGCGCTTGCGTCAGTTGCTGCCGGATGCGGTGCGCCGCCTCCAGGTCTTTAGCCATCAACAGCAGAAAACCGCCGCCGCCAGCCCCCAGCAATTTGCCCCCCAGCAAATAATCCTGCAACGGGGCGAGGATCGCCTGTACCGCCGGGGGATTGGTGCCGCTGTCCAGGGCCTGGTTCAGCGTCCAGGTGCGGCCCACCATCCGCGCCAATTCCTCGTAGTTGCCCCGCTGGATCACCTCGTAGGTATGGTGGGCGTGGTCGTAAAGGCGGTGAATGAGGGGCAAATGTTCGCCTGAATTCAAAAACATGCCCCGCACGATTTCGCCCAGAATGTTGTGGGCCACCCGGGTGATGCCGGTGTAGTAAAGCAGCATACACCCCTGCTGCTCCGGATGCCGGAAAAATTGGTCCGGTAGCCAGCGCACCACCGGCCGCTGCGACATGCCTGGAGCCGTCTCCAAGTATTTGATCCCCGGTAAAATACCCCCATATTGATCCTGCCAGCCGCCACCGCTGGTGAGCAACTGCTCCAGCACCAAGCTGCGGTGGCCAATTTCCAGCTTGTCCCACTTCAGGGCAAAAAACGTCGACAGGGCCCCCAGCACCGTCGCTGCCAGGATGCTGCTCGTGCCCAGGCCTGAGCCCTTGGGGATGGCCGCTAGCAGCGACAGCTCGATACCGCCGCCCGCCGCCTGCAATTGCTCCTTCAGGCTGTTTTGCGGCGCTTGGGCAAATGCGGGCAGGAAACCCGCCAGCGCCAGGGCCGCTTTGGGGATGGCAAAAGCCGCCCCGAGCTGGTCATAGTTGGCCAGGTCCTCGAAGGTGGTCAACCGCTCCTCGTAGCTGAGGTCGATGCTGCGAATGACGATCTCCGGCCGGTCGATCGGCTTGGCGTAGACCTGAATCGGCGGTTGACCGTTGAGTTCCACGGCCAGGTTCACCACGCGGCCACCGTTGAGCAGGCAGTAGGGCGGGGTATCGGTCCAGCCGCCGGCCAGGTCCAGGCGGATGGGCGAGCGCGCCCACACGATCTGGTCGTCCAAGACCGAGCGCTGGGGCGCGATTTTCTCCTCCCGCACCGGACCTACGATTTCTTCGCGCAGCGTAGCAAAGGCGGCCTGATCATAGCGTTCCCAGTCCTTCTCGCCGCGATGGCGGCTCACCATGGCCCGGAACATCTGGTCGTGGATGCGCTGCAAAGGCTCGACTTGTGCGGCAGGCACCGCTGCGGGCAGCGGATGGGTGGTTTGAGCATAATCTGCGGCCAAGGCAGCCAGGTCGAGTTGGTAGAAGACGCTCTGCTGGTGGTTGCGGGCCAACAGGGGAAGGCAATGGTGGCGGAAGGCCCGCCGCTGGGCGTAGAGGCGGGTAAGGTTGGCCTGGTCGCTGATGTCCTGAGCCGAGAGGCGACCTGCCAGCCAGCGATGGCGGTAGCCGTCGGAGGCGGCGGGGGCCTCCGACAGCAGCCATTGGACGAAGCCGCCGTCGAGCTGATTCGGAAGCATGGTTGGAAAAATGGCTGCCTGTTGCAGGTCGGTTTCTGGAGAAATGCCCGCTTCAGCCAGGCTGAGGCCTCGTTGGGCCAGCCATTCGCGGAAGGGTTGCCCCAGCCAGCGGGTGGCCGGGTCGTCGACCCGTCCGCGAAAGCTATCGCCAATGCCGTATGGGCGCACGCAAAGCAGTTGCTGCTCAATGGGCACGACATCGAGACATTGGCCCTGGGCCAGGTGCAGCGCCCAGTCATTTTCCGGCACCCCGGTGATGATGTGCTCGCCGTCCAGTTGCCAGCGGGCATTGAGGTGGCTGTTTTCGATCCAAAGCGTATGGTGCGAAGGGCCCCAGTTCATCTCGGTGCGGGCGTTGAGGACAAACATGTCCGGGTGGGGTTTGACGTAGCGATGAAAAATCTTGCGCTGGTCGGCCACGCGGTTTTGCAGGGTGTGGGAAGAATCGATCAGCTCGCGGCTTTTGCCAAAATGAAAGAACTCCCCTTGTGGCAAAGGCACCACCGCCGAAGTGAGCGCCTGCACTTCCGGATCAGGGGCAGTGGGCGCGCTGCCCAAGCTCAGCCCGAAGTCGCTGTAGAGGTCGTAGGAATCCGGTACGCCCTGGGTAAATGCTTCCTTTTTCTCGTCCCAGCCACATTTGTTCATCAGCACCTTCACCGCTCGCTCGCTCAGCAACCAAATGCCCACGTCGATCATGAAGAGGTAATCGCGGGCTTTTTCGCGCACGGTAGCGACCGGAGGTTTTTGCAGGGCAAAGGCCAGTTGCTCCGGATGGCGGCGCTCCATGAAAAAGACCCCGTGGTGGCTCACCCGCTCGGGTTCGACCCAGATGCCCATGCAGAGGACATCCACGGCGGGCAGTTCGGGGAGCTTGCCGGTGGAGCGAATGAGCACATCGCCGCTGGCGATGAGGGTAGGGTAGGTGTTTGGGGCGTGGGCTTGGATGCGCTCCAGCAAAGGCAGCTGCAAGTCGAGGAGGTTCTGGTCGAGGCGCTGCCCCTTGGCCCAGCGCATGACGGGCATGGGGGTGAGGATTTTGCCTGCCGGAGCATAGGCGGGCAGGCGACGACTTTGGCCACCGGCGTGGAGCATCAGGTGGGGGGTTGCCCGCAGCCACTGACCGAACGATTGCCTATGGCGGGCTTGGCTGTGTTGCCAGGCGGCGGCGAGCAGGTGGGCGGTGCCCCCGCCGGAGCCGAGTTTACTGCCCGCCGGATCCGCGCTACAAAACCAGTCTTCGGGCGATTTTTGTTCGAGGGCGTGAAAATGCTGGGTGAGGTTGGGCGGGAGGGAGAGGAGGTATTTCATGCGGGTTTGCTAAAAGTGGGGCGGGTAGAGCAATTTACAAGAGCCATCTTCTCCCAGTCAAATACCACGCCTGCCAAATAGAAGAATTATGCCAGGCTTTGCACAAATGCTTATCTTTTCCCGCCGGGACGCTCTTGCCTTCAGGAGGTCCCCCGCTCTGGTCGGGTAAGGGGCCAGCCTGAAACTTTCATTCCACGCTAACCTTTTTTGCTATGCGTATTGCGTTTTTGTCTGACATCCACGACCACCTCCCCGCCCTGGAGGCTGCCCTTGAATTTTTGGCGGGGACCGATTGCCTGCTTTGCTGCGGGGACTTTTGTTCGCCTTTTGTGGTGAAAATGCTGGGAGACCGCTATGCGGGGCCCATTCATGCGGTATTTGGAAACAACGACGCCGACACCTACCGCATGATGGCCCTGGCCCAGGGATATGGGGGGCGCTTACAGCTGCATGGGGAATGGGCACAATTGGAACTGGGCGGAAAAAAAGTGGCCCTCAACCACTTTCCGGAGATTGCGCGGCCGTTGGCGGAGTCGGGGCGCTACGACCTCGTGGGATTTGGGCACAACCATCAGCAAGAGCTGAGCTATCACGGGAAGGTCTGCCTGCTGAACCCCGGCACCCTGATGGGTCACCGGTTTGAAGCCGGGGCACCGGTGATGATCCCCTCTGGCTTTGCCATCTATGACAGCAACGCCCATGAGGCCCGCCTGTTCACGATGACGGGGCAGGGGCAGGACTGGCAGATCGACGAAAAAAAGGGGAAGGAGCGGCGATGAGGCGCGCTTGATTATTTGCGAATAAATTCCACTTTCGTGGAATTTAAAAGAGGAAATATTTCCTTCTGGAACAGAAAGTCGGGCAAAAATGCACCGCTACCGGCTGTATTTGCGTTTTTATAAACGTCTGCTAACAAAAGACTTGAGGCTTGAAGGCAAAAAGTAAGAGATCAGCCCGAAAGTGTCTGGTTTTTATACGCGCAGCTGCAATATTTGGACATTCCGAAAAGTTCCGTCTTTCCGTTTAAGTCGTGAATCGTACGAATGAGTGGCTTTTCTCCCCCATTCAGAGCCCTTCGCGTACTTTTTCCTTTTAAACTCGTGATATTAGCATAAGCAATTACCCCAACACCCGCTTCGAATCCCTCTTGTATCGCTCGCTCCCACTCTGTATCCAAGGCCCTTTCCCATGAAAAATCTGCTTACCCTACTTATCGCGACCTTGCTCGGCTCGACTTATTTATCTGCTCAACAGACCTTCTACACTACCGGTGACGGCACCGGGCTCTGGCAAGACAGCCAAAGCTGGTCCCTCAGCGAGACTGAAACCGTCGTAGCAGGCATCCCCGGTCCGCAGGACCATGTGGTCATTCGCCACGGGGTTACGCACTTCCCAAGCAAAAATTATACCCATTCAGGTAACATTGTAATAGATCGGCAAGGATCGTACGAAATTGTTTCTGGCCTCGAAAGCGATGGCCTTTACACCTACGCGGGCAAACTTATCGAAGTAACCGGTCAACTGATTGTCACCCAACCTTTTCGCTTTCAGCAAGCCCATGCCACGATAGAAAGTAAGCTCATTTTCGAGCCTGGTGCCCTCGCCACCTTTACCCGGGACTTCACCCTCGATGGACGTGGACAGCTGATCGCCAACAATGAGGCCTGTGGGGCCACCAAGATCAACGGCAACTTCATGGTCCATAGCGATCAGGTCAATATTTGTGGCCAAGGCAAAATCGTGGTCAATGGCAGCTTTTTTGCCAGCCTTGCCGGGCAAGACCTGCAAGGCACTGCCGCTGAGGATGCCATCCGCAACCAGCTTTGCAAAGGCTTCAATTTTTACGCCAGCGACGAAGCCTGCGCCAATGATCAGCCTGCCATCACCGGTTTTCGCACCTACCTGCCCGAGGTTGACCTGCTGAGCTTCATGGCCCGCCCTGCCGAGGCCGGGAGCGTAACCCTCAGTTGGGCCACGGCTCAGGAAGACGGAGTCACTTTTTTCCTCGAGCGCTCCACCGACGGGACCACGTTTGAAGTAATTGGGCAGGTAGATGGCCAAGGCTTGACCCAAACCCGCACCGAATACCAGCACCAGGATCCCCGCCCTCTCGCCGGAACCAGCTTCTACCGCCTGCGGCAGCAGGACCGCACCGGCTTCTTTCTTTACTCGGAAGTAGTGTCCCTTCGCAGCGACGCCCCCGCCCTTGAGCTTTTTCCCAACCCTGCTCAAAGTGGTCCCGTTTCCCTGCGCAGCCATGGCTTCCAGCCTCACGAAGCGCTGACCGTACAGGTCCGCAACCTCATGGGTCAAGTCATCGCCCGGCAGCAAACTTCCGCTGACGGCCAAGGCTCGTTCCAATCCACCATTGAGGCACCTGCCGAAACAGGCTTCTATGTCTTGCAAGTGCAAGGGCAGCGGAAGCAGCTCAGCCAGCGTTTGCAGGTTGACTAATCCCTGTACCTGGATACAAAATGAAAAGCGCGGCCGGTCCTGAAAAAGGGTCGGCCGCGTTTGGGTTTAGGCGCATACAACCCCAAGCGGCTTATCCCCTCAGCTCTATCACGGCTGCATGGGGCAGCTGATCGACCAGGTAGCGGTGGAGGTTGAACCAGCGGGGGACCGCGTCGATGACCCAGCTGTCAGCCGACACGCAGATGGGCCCTTGCAGCTGGGCGAGGGTCCGGTCGGGGTTGTTGACCAATTGGACCTCCCAAGGAAAGTCGTGCTGCTGGGCCACCTCGTACATGATCCCTTTGAGGCGGCCGCTGTTGGAGACGGGCGCGTCGAGGTACCAATGGACCGCCGCCACCTGCAGGGCCTGGAGCTGCTGCCCGATCAGCTGCAGGGCAGGCAAGGTTTCTTCCACCCGCCGGTAGGTGCCGTGGATGCTGGCGATGTCCCGGTAGGTGCTGTCGCGGCAAGCGAGAATGATGCCTCCGGCCAAGCCGCTTTCGACGGTGATCAGCAGGTTGTACCCATCTATGGCTAAGTTGGCCCCGGCCAAGGCTTCGGGGGGCACCTGCTTCTGCGGGCGCTCCCGGGCCGCCTCATCGCTGCAAACGGCCCGCATCAAGGCTTTGCGCTGCCGGGAGTTGAGCCGGTAGCGGTCGCCGATGAGCTTAAGCGTAGCCTTGCCGTCAGCGTAGCCCCGCGAAAGCAAGTAGGAAAAGTCCGCCACCGCCGCGTTGAGCACCGGGAGCCACTTGCCGCTGAATAGGTCCGCATCGCTGGCGTGCTGACCCCGGTGCTTTTGGCGCGAAGACATAGCAAAAAGGTGAATCCCCCATGGAGAACTGCCCGGAGAGAAGGCTTACTGATGCTGCTCGCGCAGCAGGTCATTGACCACTTTTACCGGGTTAAAGGTGATCACCGGCACTTCCACAAACAGGGTGTTCCAATCCGACATGGCCCCATTCCACAACCCCGGCAACTCCTGCGCCTTGAGGTCGCGGCCATCTTTGGACTTCTGGGAAATGAACCCTGTTTTTGGATCGCGGTGCTTAGGTAGGTCAAACCGCTGGCCCTGATGGTCCTTGACCGTCACCATCAGGTCCACCGGGTTGAAGTGGGTCGCGTGCTGCATGATGTCCATCTGCTCAGAACTCTCCTGGTCGATCTGAGCTGTCTCCGCGATCTGGAGCGAGATGGTTTCGTCGGGGTTTCGGGCCCAAAACGGCCCTCCACCCGGTTCTCCCGCGTTTTTGACCATGCCACACACCCGGATAGGGCGGTGGAGTTTGCCTTTGAGGTAGGTCACTTTCTCGGTTTCCGAGTAGGTGGTAAAGGCCGGAGGCGGCAGCACACACAGCTCTTGTTGCAGGTACACACTCACCTCTTCGATCACATGCGGAGAAGGGGTTTGGAGCATGCGTAGGTAACCGAACACTTTTTCCTGCACACTCAGCAGCAACCCAGCCAGCGCTTTCTTGAAGCGATAGGTCTCCTCCTTGATCCGGTCGGGGACCACATTGTCGATATTTTTGATGAAAACCAAGTCAGCATCAAGCTCGTTCAGGTTTTCGATCAAAGCCCCGTGCCCCCCTGGGCGGAAGAGCAAGCTGTCATCTTCTTCCCGAAACGGCTCGTTGTTCATGTCTACGGCGATGGTATCGGTCGCCGGTTTTTGCTCCGAAAAACTCACCTCCAGTTTTACCCCGTATTGGCTCTCGTAATGGGCCTGCACGCTTGTCACATGCGCTTCGAAGCGCTCGCGGTGCTCAGGTGAAACGGTCAGGTGCAAATAGACCGTGCCTTTGTCAGTGCAATAATGAATCCCCTCCACGAGATGCTCCTCAGTAGGGGTGCGGCTCCCATCGGGATAGCGATGAAACTTGAGCAAGCCCTTGGGCAATTCTCCATATCCCAGGCCTTCCTCGGTCAACAAATGACGCAGTATTTTTACATAATCCTTGCGCGCCAGCACCTCCTGCAGCGGCTCATCGGTAAAGGTCGCTTTCAGGTCTTGATAAAAGGCAAAGTCAGACAAACGATCGAAAAAGGTGTAGAGGCTATGTGGCCCCTGGTCTGCCTGAAACGCCGCCGCCTGCTCGGGCGTCCCTTCGTAGCTGCTCATAAAGCTAAACAACGACTTGAACATGCGGCTGGCTGCGCCGGAAGCAGGGACAAATTTGACTACTTTCAGGTTGGGCAAAGCCGTGTTGTAGGCAGTCTGGTAGCGCTCTATTTGGGCCGCTTCCAACTGAATGATGCCATCGCCGATCGTAGCGGCTTTGGTGATGTGGAGATAAGGGAACCCTTGCTTAAAATTTTCGATCTGGGCATTTACCTCCGCGACCTGCATGCCGCGGGCTTGGATTTGGGAGAGGTCTTGGTCGGTGAACATATGAGGGAGTGCGTTGTAGGTATCGGATATAGGAATACTTGCTAAGTTAAGAAAGAAACCGATGCAATGCAGCCTCCCAGCGTTCATAGGCAACCTGATAGGCATCGACTACCCCTGGGTCGGGTTCGATGATGGCCTGCCGGGAGAGGCCTGCAAAGGCTTCGCTGGCTTGGGCAAAGTGCCCGACCCCGATGCCCGCCCCCCTGGCGGCGCCTTGAGCGCCATCGGTATTGTAGAGCTCGATGGGCACCCCGGCCAGGTTGGCTAGGGTCTCGCCGAAAAGCGGGCTGAGGAACATGTTGGCGTGGCCGGCCCGGATGACCTGCGGCTGTATGCCCATGCGGGCCATGATGCCCATGCCGTAGTGCAAGGCAAAAACAATGCCCTCCTGCGCCGCCCGCAGCAGGTGCTCGTCCCGGTGGCGGTTGAAGTCCAGCCCCCCGATTTGGCAGCCTATCTCTTGGTTACCCAGCACTCGCTCGGCGCCATTGCCGAAGGGCACCACCGTCACGCCTTCGGCACCGACCGGCACCTTGGCCGCCGCTTCGTTCATCTCTGGATAATCCCGCCCGCCGCTGAGCTGATGCTTCAGCCAGCTGTTGAGGATGCCGGTACCGTTGACACAAAGCAGCACCCCGAGGCGAGTTTGCTCGCCGTGGTTGACATGGGCAAAGGTGTTGACCCGAGACTGCGGGTCGTAGCGGACCACATCGCTCACCCCATAGACCACGCCCGAAGTCCCGGCTGTGGCGGCGATTTCGCCCGGCTCCAGCACCTGAAGCGAAAGCGCATTGTTGGGCTGGTCGCCCGCGCGATAGGTGACCGGGGTGCCAGCCTTGAGCCCCATAACCCCGGCCGCAGCGGCGGTGAGGCGACCCTGCTCGCCGAAGGTAGGCACCAGCGGAGGCAACAGGCTGGCCTCCAGGCCGTAGGCGTCGAGCACCAGCTGGGCCACGGATTTTTCCTTAAAATCCCACAATATTCCCTCCGATAAGCCCGAAAGGGTGGTGGTCATCTCTCCGGTCAGCTTGTAGGCCAGGTAGTCGCCGGGGAGCATGATGCGGTGGATGCGGGCGTAGAGATCGGGCTCCTGTTCTTTGACCCAGGCCAGCTTGGAAGCGGTGAAGTTGCCGGGCGAATTGAGCAGGTGGGCCAGGGCTTTCTCCTCGCCGATGGCGGCAAAGGCACGGTCGCCCAACTCCACCGCGCGGCTGTCGCACCAGATGATGGAGGGGCGTAGCACCCTGCCATCTGCGTCGACGGCCACCAGGCCATGCATCTGATAGGAGATGCCGATGGCCCCGATGGCCTCGGGTTGTACGCCGCTTTGGCGGAGGCAGCGCTGCACCGCTTCCGCCGCCGCACTCCACCAGGTTTCGGGGTCTTGCTCCGCCCAGCCAGGCTTGGGGGCGTGCAAGGCCATTTCTTTTTCTGGATAAAAAGCCGAACCGAGTGATTGGCCGCTTTCGCCGTCCAACAAGGAGGCTTTGATCGAAGAAGTGCCGAGGTCTATGCCGAGAAGGATCATGGGAGAGTGGGGGATTGGGGATTTGGGGGGAACATTAAATATTGAACAAGGAATAACGAACCTCTGTGTCCTCCGTGAAATCTCTCCCGGTTTCTCCGGGATCCAAGATCTGTGTTCTCCGTGGTGAAAAAAGGGGATTGGGGAGAGGGGGGACGTTTGGGAACTTGCCAATCAATAATAACTCCTCTTGCCCGGATCTCCAAAGGCTTATAGTCAAAATGACTATAATTTTTTAAGGGGAGGCTTCTGGCCCATCCCTGGCTGGTGGGGAGTGGAAGAAAATATTTTCTGTCCCAGAAAGAGCAACCTGTCTTCAAGTAAAAATTTGTTCATCAATCGGTTGGAGTGAAAATGCCCAGCGAAACGGCGCGGGAAACTGCCACTTCGATCCAAGACCTCGTCGACCGCCTCGGGATCAACCGGGCCAGTTTGTACAGCACATTTGGGGATAAAAAGGCTTTGTTCGATCAGGCTTCGCCCGTTATCGCCGCTCCCAAGCAGCGGGCATGCAGGCTTTTCTCGGGCAGCAAACCGAGGTCTGCAAGGGCTTAGAACGGCTTTTTTCCCAGGCCATCAAGGAGACCCGGACAGACCAGAAAGGGTGTTTTGTGGTAAATGTGACCACGGAGATGCTGCCTGCTGATCCTTCTCTGGCGCCGGTGCTGCAAGCCAACCAAGCCAAAATGGAGGCGGTATTTCACACTTTTCTTTTGGTCGGCGAGCGCCGGGGAGAAATATCGCCGGGCAAAGACCTCCAGGGGTTGGCCAGCCTATTTTTTACCCTTTACAACGGGCTCAAGGTGGTGGGAAAAAGCCCCGGTAGCGAGCCTTCCCTGCGGGCTGCCCTTGCCGCGGCTTTGGGGCTGCTGGCCTGATGCCACCAAAACGAAACAGACCTGCCCTTTCGGACAGGTCTGTCGATTTTGTCAGCGTGACTGAGTCAGCGTTAGTTTTTGGGAAAAGCATCGAGGAAGGCCACGGCCTTTTCGAAGACATTCTCGCCGGTGTAGCCGAGTTTTTCGTCCAGCACGGTGTAGGGGGCGGAGAAGCCAAAGCTTTCCATGCCGATCACATCGCCAAAGGGGCCGACGAGCCCTCTGAGGGTCACGGGTAAACCGGCGGTGAGGCCCATGGTCGGCACTTTGGGGGGGAGTACCTGCTGCTGGTAGCTGGGCGGTTGCTGGCGGAAGCGGCCTTCAGAGATGGCAGAAACCACCCGCACGTTTAAGCCTTTCTTTTCGCGTAGCAACTTAGCCCCATCGATCAGGGTCGCTACCTCGGAGCCGTTGGCGACGAGGATGAGGTCTGGGGTGCCGTCGGTATCTTCTACGATATAGGCGCCTTTTTCCGCCTGCAAGGCCCGCTCATAGGCGGATTTGCCTTCAGGGTTAGGTAGGTCATCAATGTTTTGGCGGGAGAGAATAAGGCCAGTAGGTGTACTGCTGTTTTCCATCGCCATTTTCCAGGCGACGGTGCTCTCAGCCGCATCGGCGGGGCGCAGCGCCAGGAAGCTGCTGGTGTGGCTGTGGTTCTGGAGTTGTTCTAACAAGCGCAACTGGGCTTCCTGCTCGATCGGCTGGTGGGTAGGGCCATCTTCTCCCACCCGGAAGGCATCGTGGGTCCAGATGAATTTGACCGGCTGCTCCATCAGCGCGGCGAGGCGGAGGGTCGGCTTCATGAAGTCAGAAAAGACAAAGAAGGTGGCACAGGCTGGAACCACGCCTCCGTGCAGAGACATGCCCGTAGCGAGGGCCGCCATGGTCAGCTCCGATACCCCAGCCTGGAGGAAAGAGCCGCTGAAATCCCCTTTTTTGAACGAGGTGGTTTTCTTCAAAAAAGCATCTGTCTTGTCCGAATTGGAGAGGTCGGCTGAAGCCACGATGAGGTTTTCGACCTTGCCGTACATCCAGGCGAGGGTCGCACCGGCGGCATTACGGGTGGCGATGTTGCTTTTTTGCTCCACTTGGCTGAAGTCCAGTTCAACCCCCTTGCCGCTATTAAACTGCTTCCACTTAGCTGCGAGTTCGGGTTGGGCTTTTTCCCAAGCCTCCTGGGTCTCGCGGCGGGAAGCGGCTTCCTTGCGTTTTGATTCGATCACCCCGGCATAATGCTTCTTTACTTCTGGGAAGACTTTGAAGGGGTCGGCGGGATCGCCGCCGAGATGGGTCAGGGTTTTTTCGAAGGAGGCTCCGGCTTTGCTTAAGGGCTGGCCGTGGGTTTCGACTTCTCCCTCGAAAGAGGAGCCGGATTCGGTGATGGCGCCTTTGCCCATGATGGTATCCCCGATGATGAGCGAGGGACGTTCGGTTTCGGCGATGGCGGCATCGAGGGCGGTGCGGATGGCCGCGTGGTCATTGCCATCGATGGTTTGGACATGCCAGCCCCAGGCTTCGTATTTCTTGGCGGTGTCCTCTTCCATGACGTCAGAGACGGGCGTGGAGAGCTGGATGGTGTTGGCGTCGTAAAACATTACCACGTTGCCCAGACCGAGGTACCCGGCGGTGCGGCCGGCCCCTTGGGAAATTTCCTCCTGCACGCCCCCGTCAGAAATGTAGAGAAAGGTACGGTGAGCCATCCAGTGGCCAAAGCGATGGTACAAAAAGCGCTCGGCAATGGCCGCGCCGATGCCGAAGGTATGGCCTTGCCCGAGAGGTCCGGAGGTATTCTCTATGCCTCGGGACACATCGAGTTCGGGGTGGCCGGGGGTGAGGCTGCCCCATTGGCGAAACTGCCGCAGGTCTTCGGTAGAAAATTTGCCCAGCAGGTGCTGGATGCTGTAGAGCATGGGAGACATGTGCCCGGGATCGAGGAAGAAACGGTCGCGTAACGGCCATTCCATATTGTCCGGGTCAAAACGAAGGTACTCAGAGAACAGGATGTGGATGTAATCCGCCCCGCCCATGGCCCCACCGGGGTGGCCGGATTTGGCTTCTTCTACCATGGCCGCAGCCAGGGTACGGATGTTATTGGCGGCGTGAAGGTCGATAGACGGATGAGCGGAGGTCTTGACGGATTGATCAGACATAAGCGATAAATGCAGACTAGAATGAATAATGAAGGAATGTCACAGCGAACTGCGGTGGGGGAAAAGGGATGGTTGTCCTCTTGGTTTGCAAAGAACAAGCAATTACCCAAACGGCCTAAAACGACTCTGGGTTCTACAATGGCATGATCGATTCAGGCTAGTAAATAACGAAGATATTGGGCTAAAATCCATCCATTGACCCATCATTTCAGACCAGAATAGCATGAATAACCCCCAAGATAACTTCTGAGGGTCCTCCCTTTTCCGGGTAGCCTTCGTCTCAACCCTCAATTTCCAAGGGAGGAGGGGTGGATAGCGCTTGCGCCCAGGCAACAAAAAAACCCGGAAGTTTGCACCTCCGGGTTGTTCGTTCTATTTGTTCAAAATACTGCTTGACAAAAGGAATCAGTCGCCTACTGCTTCAGGAACTTTCCCGAGAAGTCACCTTGCTCGCTATGTACCTGCAAGAAGTACATGCCAGGTCGCAGGGTTTCCAGGTCAAGGAAAAGGATCTTTTTTCCGGTCACTTCTATCTGGTCCAAATGCAAAACCCGGCGTCCTTGTTGGTCAAATACATCGATGGTGCAAGTGCCACGGTCTTGCCAGTCGTAGGCTAAGTTGAGGCGACCTGAACTGGGGTTAGGGTAGAGCTGCAATCCCGTCAGGTTTTTGAGGCGAAGTTGCTGGACGGAAGAATATTGGATGCTACCATCATGCAGCACGGCTTTGATCCGGTAGGCAGCCACAGCTACTTGCTGCGCAAGCAGGTCGGTAAACTGAAAGGCGGACTGCTGGTCGCGGTTTTTCACGCCTCCCACCACTTCAAAGTCACCCGAAGCCACCTGCCGCTCTACCATGAAATACTTGGCCAGGGCGGGATGTCGCCAGTGCCAATTGAGCACCACTCCGGGGTTAGCTTGTTCTGCCTGCAAAAAGGCAAAGCCATCATCGGGGGCGAGGTCACCCGCTAGCATCGCCACCTGCGCCTCACCTGGTACCGGCAAGGCGGTGGAGGGTGAATGAGCAAACGTAAGCTGGGCGAGTAGAAGTAGGAAGACCAGGTAGAGGTGGCATTGCATGACTTCTAGGAATTGTTGTTCCTGGAAATCCGAGGTTAATGAGAGCAAGGAGGAAGCAAGTGTAAAGAGAACCCCGGATAACGAGTAAGGAGATGAAAGACTAAGGAAAGATTGTGTTGCAGGAGTATAGGAAACTATCCCTACGAATCAAAGTGTGACTCCTTGCAAGTTGGGAGGCAAGTTACGACATAAAGCCTCCGATTTATTCCTTATGTAATATTTCGCGCAAATATGAACGAATTTTCTGGCTATCTACATGGCTACGGAACGAAATACGGATCAATATAGAATAGTAACTATCCAGGCAGGGGATTTTACCGATGACTTAAGCAAGTAAGAAATAGGACCGAAGCCGCAAGTTCCACTTGAGTAATTTCGAAAATCCCAGAATTCTTACTATTTCCTACACCCTATACAGGCAGGGAAAACAGAGACTATATCGTTTAACCAGAATTCTCGTTGAGGGTTTCTCGTCAGCTTAGGCTGAGCCATAGCAAAGCCCAAAACCAGCAGAAAGTCACTCAACGGCTGCCATCACCGCCGTTTCCCTTTTTGGCGGCTTTTGTTGAAATTGCCAGAAAGAAAAAAGCCCTGCATCTCCTCTATCTACAACAACTGCTGGTCCTGCCTGGCAGCCCCGGCAATGACCGCTGCTGGCAATTTGCCCGGCATTGGACGGAGGCGGGGCACCGCATCACCTTTCTAAGTTCTACCGCAGCCTTGCCCCCGGACCATCCCTGGCGCGCCTTGGCCTCGCCCGCCCGGGTCGAGCACGAAGGCATCGAATTGTACCTGCTGGATATTCCCTATGGTCATTTGTTTTCTTTTCCCCGGCGGGTATACTCCTTCTGGCAATTTTTTCGCGAAGCCCTACGGGTAGGTCGGCAATTACCGCCTCCAGATGCGGTGCTGGCCTACAGTACGCCCCTTTCGGTAGGCGAGGCAGGCCGCCGGTTGGCCCGGCATTTTGAGCGGCCTTTTTTCTTCGAAGTCGCCGACGTATGGCCGGAAGTACCGCTGGGGATGGGCATTTTGCCCCGTTGGCTGGGGCCTTGGTTGTGCAAGCGTAGCCGCCGGATGTACGAAGAAGCCCGGCTGATCTTTCCCTTTTCGCCTGGCATGGCGAGGCAGATCGCGGCCCACGACATCCCCAAAGCAAAGATACAGACCATCCACAATGGCGCAGACTTGAGCCTCGTATCTGCTCCGGCTCTCCGCCCCTCAGATGCACCCGTTCACTTGCTGTACCTCGGCACCCTCGGCCTGGCCAACGATGTCTCGCAGTACCTGCGGGCCCTGTCCCGGCTGGACCTCGACGACTTGCCGCCCTTTCAGGTGACCATTGCCGGCCACGGCAACGATGCCTATCGGGTCGCGCAGACCGCAGCGGCTCTTGACCTGCCCTTCGTCACCTTCCTGCCACAGGTTCCCCGCGAGGCGGTGGGCGAGCTGCTCGGCGGGGCCGATATCGGGCTGGTAAGCTTTGCCCCTTTTCCCGTCCTGGAGGCCAATGCCGCCACCAAATTTTATGATTACCTGGCCGCAGGCCTGCCCGTGGTCATCAATTACCAGGGCTGGCAGGCCGAGTTGCTGGCCACCCATGCTTGTGGTCTGAGTGCGCCCCAAG
>CAZIVQ010000003.1:0-23798 GCA_964542415.1 uncultured Bacteroidia bacterium
GTCATGAGGTGGAGGAAGTTGAGGGTGAATACCGGCCGCTCAGGCGAGCTTTCGGGCCCGGCAAAGCTGAAGAGCAGCCCCGCCATCACCAGCAGCATGAAGACCGAGCCGAAGAGGGTGTAGATGAAAAACTTCAGGGCGGCATATTCTCGCCTTTCTCCCCCCCACAAACCGATGAGGAAAAACATCGGCAGCAGCATCACTTCATAAAAGAGGTAGAACAGCAGAAAGTCCAGCGCGGCAAAGACCCCGACCATGGAGAGGTCGAGCAGCAGAAAGAGGGCAAAGTAGGCTTTGGGTTGCCGGGTGATGGGCCAGGACGAAAGCGTGGCGATCGTCAAGACCAGCAGGGTGAGCAGGATCAGCACCAGGCTGATGCCGTCGACGCCGAGGAGGTAGTCGATCTGGGCACGGCCCAGGCTGCCGAGGTCGATGTCGAGCCAGGCGACCCGCTCCAGCAGGCGGAAGCTTTCCACCACAGTTTGCGCTGGAGCAGCGGCCCGCTCGGCGAGATAACGCGGCAACATCAGGCCCAGGGCCAGGGCCAGTTGGGTGAGGGTCACCCCGAGGGTGACCCAGCGGCTGCCCCGCTGCCAGCGGGCCGGCATCAGACCGATGAGCAACATGCCCAGTAAGGGGAGGAAAATGAGGAGAGACAGCAGGCCCATAATGCGTAGGAAACGGGGCTAAACGACTGCCGGGGGTAAAAGCTTCCGGCTTTGGCGTGGTAAGTTAGTGTCTGAAGCTTAATTTAGCCCCAAAAGCAGTGGATTTCGAAAAAAACTTGGAAGCCTGGTTTTTACCACGAAGGACACAAAGAGATTTCACAGATCGAAGATGCCGGAGAAACCGGTAGGGCACAGAGTTTTTCTGAAAATTCCCCCAATCCTCCTTTTTTCACCACAGAGAACACGGAGGTTTTAACTCAAAACTCAAAACCCAAGACGTAGGTGCGACCCCGCTGGGGTCGGGGGATCGTTAGGCTGCCGGAGCTACAAATATTCAACCCCGCTGGGGTTGTGACGCCCGGATATATTTTTAACCCGAAACCCCAAACGCCCCCCTCTGCGAATCTCCGCGCCACCTCTGCGCCCTCTGCGGTAAAACCCAAACCCCAAAACCCAAAACTCTCCCATGCCCGTAGCCATGCTTTTCGCCGCCGGCCTTGGCACCCGCCTCCGGCCCCTCACCGACGACCGCCCCAAGGCCCTGGTCGAGGTGGCTGGGCAGCCTTTGCTGGGCTGGAACCTGCGCCGCCTCTACGCAGCGGGCATCCGGCAAATGGTGGTCAACGTCCACCATTTTGCCCCCAAGGTCATCGCCTACCTCGATACGGTGGACCTGCCCGGGCTGGACCTGCGCATTTCCAACGAAAGCGAGGCCTTGCTGGAGACCGGCGGCGGCCTCAAAAAAGCCGCGCCCCTGTTCGAAGCCGACCAAGACATTCTCCTCTGGAACGTCGACGTCCTTTCCGACCTCAACCTGGAGGCTTTTTTCGCCTTTCATCACCAGCAGCAGAGCCTGGCTACGCTTGCCGTGCGGCAGCGGACCTCTTCCCGCTACCTGCAAGTCGACGAGGCGGGCCGCCTCTGCGGTTGGGAGCACGCCAAAACCGGCGAAGTGCGCCGCGCCCGCTCGGCAAACGAGGTATTTCGCCGCGCGTTCAGTGGCATCCACCTCCTTCGCCCCCACCTGCTTGACCTGCTCACCGAAACCGGCAAGTTTTCCATCATCGACAGTTACCTGCGCCTGGCGGCCGATCACAACCTCTTTACCTATGACCACAGCGACGGCTTTTGGCTGGATGTAGGCAAGCCGGAAAGCTTACCGGTGGCCGCAGATTATTTGCAAACCCAGGGGTACGCTTCGGACTGAGGTGCAATGGGCAAAAAGAAAGGCCCTATTGATCCCCTCGCGCACGCGGCTTCCAGAAGTCCGGGCCGCGAATCTCCCGGATTTGTCGGCTCATTCTCTCCAACTGCTCCGGGGATGCTGCCTCCACGATATTGTTCATCTCTTTTGGGTCGATACGCTGATCGTAAAGCATCCGGGCATAGACGCTGTCTTCATCATTGATCCACTCGGTGTAGAAATGCTGGTCATCGATCAAGGTCAGGCCATCGAACCACTTGCTCAGGGCCAGGCCGTCGCCGGGCAGGCTGGGGTCTTCGAGGATGGGCACCAAGTCCTGCCCTTCTAACTGATCGAGCTGGGGCAGCCCATTGAGGGCGCAGAGGGTAGGGAAAAGGTCTACAAACTCGGTAATGGCGCGGGTCTCGCCCGCAGGCATCCCTGGCGCTCTGATGATCAGCGGCACCTGCACCGAGGTATTGAACAAGCAATGCTTGCACCAGAGGCCATGCTCGCGCAGGTTCCAGCCGTGGTCGCCCCAGAGCACCACGATGGTGTTTTGGTCCAAATCCAGCCGTTCCAGCTCGTCGAGTACCTTGCCGACCTGGGCATCGGCGTAGCTCACGCAGGCGTAGTAGCCGTGGATGAGCCGCCGGGCCAGGCTGTCGCTCAGGAAGCCCTGGGGCGGGATGCCGTGGTAATGGCGCAGTTCCCCGAATTTGTGGAAGGCCTCCTCGGGGGCATTGTCCGGACGGAAGCCCGCAGGCGGCAGGTCGATCTCCGCCGGATCGTACAGGTCCCAGTAGCGCTTGGGCGCGTTGAAAGGCAAGTGGGGTTTGAGAAAGCCAACGGCCATAAAAAAGGGCTGGGCCGTGTCCTTGGCTTGGTGCGACTGTAGCTTGGCGATGGCATGAGCGGCGATTTTGCCGTCCCGGTAGGCCTCGTCGGTCGTATCGACGATTTCGAAGGGGTAGCCCCGCTCGTGCTCCCGCTCAATGGCGAGGTTTTCCTCCGTGACGTAGTCACGCCAGCTTTGCAGGTCGGGCACCCGCCAGTTTTCGTCCCAGCTATCTTCCGAGTCATCGAAGTCGTGCAGCACCTTGCCCATGCTAAAGGTGTAGTAGCCGTTTTGGCGAAAATGCTCCGGCAAGGTGACCATCTCGGGCTTATGGTCGGCCCGAGCAGTGTAGGTGATGAAGGTATGGCGGGTAGGCCGGGTGCCGGTCATGAGGCTGGCCCGGGAAGCGCCACAAACCGGGACGTTGCAGTAGGCCCGCCGGAAGAGCATGCCTTGATCGGCCAGGCGGTCGAGGTGGGGGCTGTGGATGTGGGTCGCGCCGTAGGCCCCAAACTCTGGCCGCAGGTCGTCTACCGCGATGAACAGCACATTGTAGGGCGGCTGCGGGCCTTCGGGTTCATTGGACTGGCACCCGCTCAGGCAGAGGATGAGCAGCAGGCAGCAGGGGAGGGCAAATATTTTCATAAAGGGAAATATAAGATTTTTCGGAGAAGGCGGCAACATGAGAAACGGTCGCTTGTAGCTCATTCATTACGCATCAGGGCAGGCCTTTCCCCTAATTCTCCTACACACTCCCCGCCATGCTGCTGCAGGATCGTGCGGATTTCCTGGTAAGCGGGAGCAGATCGATCCAACAGGTACCAATCTTCTCGCGCAAAGCGCAGCGGTAGCGGAGGCTGAGGTTGGCCGCGCAAGCGCAATAAAAAATCCGGTAGGCCGATGGCCCAGGCATGGAAGCGGTCCCAGGCATCAGGGGTGGCAGGGTAAGGCATGACCGGTACCAGCCAGGCCTCGTAGCGGCCCTGTTGCCAGGCATACTTCACGGTGTTCATCACCATGTTTTCCCAGTTGCGGCGGGTTTGGTAGGGCAAATGGGCGGCCCGCCGCAGGCTGTCGAACCCCACTTCGTGGTGAAGGTTGATAAGGTGGGGCGCAAAATCGGTCAACCCCTCAGCCCCCACTACCTGCGTAGCCAATGCTGGCGCGTTCAGTCCCCACAGGTCCAGGGCGGTCCAGTGGCTGTGGTAAGGCAGGTGTCCTGCTTCGGTGATGGCCATGCGATGGGAGGGGATGGCCGCCAGGTCCTGGGCCAAGGAGGGAATGTTGGCGTGGCGCAGGGGTAGGGTACGGATGAAAAAGATGGCGAAGTAGAGGAGCGAAAGGAGCAAGAAGGCGCTGCTCAAGCCCTTGGTGAGTCGCCCCCAAGGCAGGTAGCAGGCCACCACCGTGAGGCTGCCCACCCATAGCGGCAGCACGAAGCGGTTGGCGACGTTTTGCTCCAGGGTGATGCAGGCGTAGAAGGCGGCGGGGAGCAGGACGAAGCTCAAGAGCAAGACGCCTACTCGTTTTTGCGCGGGCAGGGGCAACTTTCTCCCCAGCCAAGCCACCAACAGCAGCAACGGACCCAGGTAGCGGACCGCCAGCACCAGCATATACCGCAGGGAAACCGGGTCGATGGGCCCTACTTTTTCGGCTGAGGCTACGCCCTTGACCAGAAAAGGCAGGGGGAGCCATTCGCCAAAATACCAGGCTCGCCACGCGAAGTAGAGCAGGCCCGGCAGCCCGGCCCGCAGCAGCAATTGCCGGAGCAACTGCGGCCGCCGCGCCGGTTCCAGCCACAGGCTGCCCAAGCAGAGTGGTCCCACCACGACCAGGGCATCGGGCCGGATGAGAGCGGCCACCAAGGCGGCCAGGTACAGCGCGCCGTAGTGCTTTTTTTCCCAAAACCACACACAACCCCACAGGCTCAGCCCCCAAAAAGCCACCGAAAAGCCCTGCACCGCCGCCCATTGCTGCGAAGCCCAAAGCCAGCCCAGCCAAAGCAGGGCCAAGCGCCAGGGGTCGCCCTGCACCAGGCGGTACTGTAGCCAGAGCGTTCCCAGCAGGCTCAGCAGCGAAAGCCACAAGCTGGCGTGAAAGCTGCTCAGCCCCAGGCCATACCCACCCGCGAGGGTCAGCATCCACAGGAAGTCGGTGGCCCCCTCTACCGGCTCGCCGCCAGGATTGTAGCTGATGCTGCCATAGTCGATCAGGTGCTCGCTGTAGCGAAAGAGAATGGCGGCGTCTTCGGCGGGGTAAATTTCCCGCGCGACCACGCCTAGCAGGCCCAGGGTGAGCAGGGCGAGGAGAGAAAGAAGGAGAATGGGCCGGAGCAGCGACGTCATAAAGCAAAGGTGCGTTCGGCAGCAGACATTCACAAGACCCCCGGAAAGGGCAGGGACTATCCTGTCCGTTCCTGAGCTCAGGCCGGAAAAACAGGCAGATTTGCGTACCTTTCCTTCCTCATCCAACCTAATTCCATCCATGCGATCTCTTCCCTGGCTCTTGCTCCCTCTGCTGGTATTCGTGGCTTGCGGAGAAAAACCCGAATCCCTCCCCCCACCCAACATCCTCTGGATCACCAGCGAGGACACCGGCCCGGCCTGGGGCTGCTACGGCGATGCCTACGCCACCACGCCAAACATTGACCAGCTCGCAGCCGAGGGCGGCACCGTCTTCCGGCGGGCTTATTCCAATGCCCCCATCTGTGCGCCGGCTCGTTCTACCCTCATCACCGGACAATACGCCACTTCCCTGGGGACGCAGCACCTGCGCTCGGACATCCCCGTGCCCGCCGACCTGCAAATCCTCCCCGAACTACTGCGGCAGGCAGGCTATTTTACCACCAACAACGCCAAGACCGACTACAACTTCAGCCCCGAAGGCCGCTGGGACGAAAATAGCCGCGAAGCCCACTGGCGCAACCGGGCCGAGGGCCAACCGTTTTTCAGCGTCTTCAATTTTGGCATCACCCACGAGGGCCATACCAACCGCTTCGATCCCGAGGACACCGAATCGCTGAATCGTCGGCACGACCCGGCCGGGGCGCAATTGCCGCCTTATTTTCCCCCAACGGCTCAGTTCAAGCGCATCTGGGCCCACATGAACGACCTCATGACCGTCTTCGATCAGGAGGTGGGCAAATTGGTGGCGCAGCTGAAGGAGGATGGCGAATACGACAACACCATCATTTTTGTCTTCTCGGACCACGGCTACGGGCTGCCGCGTTATAAGCGCTGGCTCTACCAGACCGGCTTGCAGGTGCCTTTTGTGCTGCATGTGCCGGAAAAGTACCGCGACTGGGTGGGCGTAGAGGCTGGTGAAACCGAACAGATGGTCGGCTTTGTGGACTTTGCGCCTTCGGTGCTGCAGTTAGCCGGGCAGAAGGCCCCGGCGCGGATGGAGGGCAAGCCTTTTCTCGGGGCGGAGACCCAGGAAAAGGCCTACATATATGGCTACCGTAGTCGCGCCGACGACTGCTATGACGTGGCCCGCTCGGTGTTCGACGGGCACTACCTTTACGTGCGGCATTTTATGCCCCACAAGCCCTACATCCAAAACGCCCTCATTTTCAACCGGGGAAAGGCCAGTTTTGAAGAATTGTTCCGGGTAAAAGCGGCGGGAGAATTGTCGGCGGAAGCCGCGCAGATGTTTGCCCGCAAGCCCGTGGAGGAACTCTACGACCTGCGCGAAGACCCACAGGAGCTGAACAACCTGCTAGCCAAGGGGCCGCGCCCCATTGTGGCTGACGAGCTGGCCCTCAAACTCGATCAGTGGATGCGGAAGTACCACGATACCGGCCTGTTAAACGAAGGAGAAATGATGCTGCGGGCCCAAGCCTATAGCAGCGTCTATGAGATGGTGCGCGATCCCAAGGCATACGATGGCGAAGCCTTGCTGGCGGCGGCCAAGCTGGTCGGGACGGTTACTTCTTTGGAGCAGCTCCTGCCCTACCTGGATGACGAGGACAGCGGGGTCCGCTACTGGGCGCTGGAAGCCGCCGATGCCTGGACGGGAGACCTCGCGCCCTTGCGCGAGCGCCTACGCGAGCGGCTGCAAGATCCTTCGCCCGTGGTAGCGGGCAAGGCCGCCGAGTTGCTCGGCAAGCACTACGGCGAACTCGCCGCCCTGAACAAGCTTAAGGCCTTGCTGCTGCTCGACGAGGAACCGGTGGTGCTCCAAGCCGCCATCAATGTCCGCGAGCTGGGCGACAAGGCCCGCCCCCTGCTCCCCGCCATACAGGAGGAAGTCATGCCTCGCTACGCCGGCGAAGTTTGGGGCCGCTACAAAAGCTGGCTCTACCCCATGTTCATTGGCATGGCCCTGGACCAGACCCAGGAAAACTGTGGGGTGGAGGAAGTGACGGGCGACTGAGTGATGAGTGACAAGCGATGGTGAAAACCTCTCTGCCTTTCGTGCAATTGCTCTACCGCGCGATGCACGAAAGCCCCGCCTTGGCCGATTGCGAGGCGTTTCGCTTCTACGCCGGCTACGAAAAAGACACCGGTCGCCGTTGGCGCGCCTTTCAGCAATGGCTCGACGCCCTGCCCGCAGCGATGCACCCGGCAATAATGGATGGGGCCCGGGCGGGCTTTGAGCGGTTTGCGGAGCTGTGGGAAGAAACTTAGTGAGGCGCAAATCGAAGATGGCGGCATGCCGGCAGGAAAAGACCTATGGTCAACGTTTTAGGTTGGCCTGCCCTGAATGGAAAAGGGAAACTTATTTTTCGAGCGTCACCTAATTTTCAAAGGGCGGGGTGCCCGTGATTTTTTCGTGGTCGAAGAAGAAGGTTTGAAAAAAGCACGGATTCAAGTTGACCAAGTAATCCGGGAGAACACCGCGCTGGTTTTCTTTTTCAAAAAAATCATAGAAAGCCAGGAAACGTTCAAAGCTGCGGGTCTCTACACAGCGTAGGTATTGTGTTTTCGACTCCATCGGGGAGAAGTCTTCGAATTTTTCCAACTCCATCGGAAAGGCCTGCACCACTTTCTGGGCATAAAAACCAAGGGCGGGCTTTTTTCGCTCAAAGAGAAACAGCAAAAACAAGATGTACCCCAAAAAGAGCTGAATCCTTGCCTTCTGAGGGTAACGGTCGAAGTAGCCGTGGTTGAAACGAAAGGCGTGGGTAGTGAAAATTTCTCTGAAAAGCGCTGCCTCCTTGCCGGGAGAAAGTAAGTCTTTGCCTTTGGGGCTCAAGCTAAGCTTCTTGTTGCTGACCTTGGTCAAGTCTGCAAACTTCAGCACGAATTTCACGCTTTGTACCAGGATGCTGTCTCCCTCTTTGTTCAGTTTGGTGAACCCATCCTCGATAAAAGCTTCTTTCGCCGTGGACAAGTCGTATAGTTCCAGCACCAACTTTCGCGGGAGATTGCCCGCCGCAGTAAGCTTCATTTCTCCCTCCTCCGCCAGGGTATTCATCAGGTGGCGGCAAAGCCGGTAAAAAGACAGCTGATTCAAGGTATCCGGTCCCAATTCTGGATGAAATTGAATGAGCGAGTCGGGCTGGAACAGGTTATACAACAGATCAAACACGTCCATCGGGCTGAGCTGGCAGAAGTCCTCCCTAGGCGTCCGGTTCATGCGATCTTGGGAAGCACCAAGGGAAGCTTGCAGTTTGGCGAATTGTTCAGGAGAGAAACCGTGGGGCTTCATGGGCATAGAAGGTTAATGTTCCTCTTAAAGAATAGATATTTCTTGCCAAACACAACTGCGAAAATCCCCAATCGCCATCCTCATTCGCCCCGGGCCGACAAGCCATACTGTTCTTCCCAGGCCACAAAAGCCGCTGTCAGCGCCGCCACCTTTTCCGGTTCCTCGGCCGAAAGGTCATGTTGCTCCCAGGGATCGGCGGCCAGGTCGAAGAGCTGCACCCGCTCGCTGCCATCGACGGTGTAGCGGATCAGCTTGTCATCGCCGGTGCGGATGGCACCCTGCATCGCTTTGTACTGAAAAAACAAGCTATCCCGTGGACCCGCCTCACCTTGCAGCGCGGGCACCAAGCTGCGCCCATCCAGGCCCGCCGGTACCGGGCTGCCGGTCAGCTCGCAGAGGGTCGGGAAGAGGTCGGTGAGGTAGCAGAATGCCTCCCGCTCTTGGCCTTCAGGCACGCCCGGTCCGGAAATCAGCAGCGGCACTTCAATCGAATGCTGGTAGAGGTTCTGCTTGCCCATCAGTCCGTGCTGGCCCACAGCCAAGCCATTGTCCCCGGCAAAGACGATGAGGGTGTTGTCGAGCTGCCCGGCTTCTTCCAGCACCTCCAGCAGCCGCCCGATCTGGGCATCAAGGTGGGTGATCATGGCGTAGTAATCACGCAGGTGCTGCTGTACCTCCTCGGGTTGGCGGGGCGTGGCAGCCAGCTGCTCGTCGCGGATGATGAGCTCGCCGTTGTCGAAAGGGTGCTCGGGCATAAAGTTTGGCGGTAGCTCCACCGACATGGAGTCGTAGCGGGCGTGGTAGGCCGGGGGCACCGAGCGGGGATCGTGGGGCGCCGTGAAGGCGAGGTAGCAGAAGAAAGGCTCCTTTTGGCCTGCGCGGCTCTCCAGGTAGTCGACGGCAGCATCGGCGAATATTTCTGTGGCATGGCGGCCACTCAGGGCATATTCTCCCTTGAGGGTATCGACTTGGTTGGTATGATGCGGATCATGAATGACCGGGCGGCGGTCGGGGTAGTCGCCCTCGGCCTGATAATGAAACAGCGGCGCGGTCCAGGGGTCGCACATGCCGCCCATGAAAATGGCCTCGCCATCGGCGAAGGTCCGGCTGAAGGCTCGGCGGGTGTTGTGCCATTTGCCCGTCCCCCAGCTGTGGTAGCCATTGGCTTGTAGGTGTTGGCCGAGGGTCAAGGTTTCGTCATTCAATTCGAAGCCTTTGGCAGGCAATCGACCTAACCGGCGGCTGGTCAGCAGCATGTTGCGGCTAGGCGCGCAGACCGCCCCATTGTCGCCCCCCATGATATGCGCTTGGGTGAAATGCAGGCCCCTTTCCCGGAGCCGGTCCAGGTTGGGCGTATGGATAGCCGGGTTTGTCAGCGTGGCCGCCCGCTGATCGTCAGCCAAAATCAGCAGAACGTTGGGTTGGCGGGGCACCAGTGCGGGTGATTCGCAGCTCAACAAGAGGCCAAAGCCCGTCAAAACCAGGAGTAATCGTAGCATAGCAGTAGTTTTGAGAGAAAGTAAGCAGAATTTCTCCCCCACCTTATGCAAAGCGTTGCACTTTTTCAACATTGCCCAAAATCGCTTCAAAAGCCCGCTGAGCCGCCATGCCAAACAAGGAAGCCACCGCCGTCCCGAGAGACAGCAGTGGCTGGATGTCGATCAAGCGAGGGTAAAAACTGGCGAAAGGAGGACCAAGACTTAGCGCTTGGTGCAGTTCATGCTGCAGGTCTCCCCCCCGCCGGCGAAGTTGTAGGAATAGTTGATGATCAGCAGGTTGTTGGAGATGTTGCCGGTGCCGTTGATGGAGATAGCAATTCCCTGGGCGGTGATGTTTTGGTTGGGGATGGTTAGGGCGGTGCCATTTACCGTACCATTGATGGCCACGCCAAAATCGCCAAAGTTGTTGAGCACCACTGCATCATCGCTGCTGGAGCCACTGACGACATTGATGTCGTAGGTATAGTTGCCCGAAGGACAGTTTTCTGCCACCGTGTACTGAGCGAGGAACTTATCCCGGGCTGGAATGCAGCTGCCGTCGTCCTTGGTAGCATCCATGTTGTAGTTGTCCGAATTGGGATCGGTACAGCCTTCCTCGGCGCAGCCAGGGGCAAAGACCATTAGCAGGGGCAGCAGCAATAAGAGGAAACCAGCGGAGAGTCGATTTTTTTTCATGATGTAGGATAGAAAGGTGATAGGAAGAATACCAGGAAAAGGGCGCCTGCCATTCTATCGAGGATTTTGGTGGGAGGTCATCATATTCCTTGAAAAAAGGCAGCCTGCTTTTCCGGCTTGAGAAGAAAAGCGCCGGAAGAGCTCCAGGCATTGGCTTTTCTGCTTTCGCTTACCAAAACGGTGAAAATTAACCATTTATTTGAATTCTTTGAAAGAACGGCTCGGGAAAATCTTTCCCCAAGCCGCTATCTCACCGGTACTCCCCCCTTTTGCGCTTCTTCCTGCCCTCACCGGCAATCTATCAGCACATGAATGCTGCTCAAGTCCGCTTTGTCGTTGCGTAGGGCAAAGGCGTCGGCTACCCGCTCCAGCGGAAACCGATGGGTCACCATTTCGACCGTATTTACCAGCCCATCCTGCACCAGTTGTAAGCCCTCCTGCCAGAAGCGCCGCATGTCAATGTCGCGTTTGGGCTCGGTAGAGAAAATGTCCACCCGCTTTTTGTGCAGCTTGAAAAAATCGAAGGGCTTCTCGCAAGGCCCGATACAGCCATACATCACGATCCGCCCGCCAAAGGCGCAAGCATCCAGCGCATCGACCATGCCAGCCCCCTCCAGCAAGCAGGGAATCACCACGTCGAAGCCATCGGGAAAGTCTTCGCCCACCACCTCCATGGTCGGGGTTTCGGGATCGGGAACCTGATAGGTATGGGTGGCCCCGTAGCGACGGGCCAAGGCGAGTTTTTGCTCGCTGAGGTCGGTTACCACCAGTTCCTTGGGGCTGAAGAGGCTGATGACCTGTGTCATCACCAGGCCCGAGACGCCTTGGCCGGTGATCAGCACCCGAGTATTGGCCCCGATCTGGGCCAGCTCAGCCGCGTGGAGGATGCCCGGCAGCACCTCCAAGGAGCTGATTTCCTCATCAGGAAATTCATCGGGTACCACCTTCACGTTGAAAGGCTTACAAACAATGTACTCAGCAAAAGCGCCCCATACGTAGCGGCAGGAGACTTTTTGGCCGGGCTTCAGGGTGTGTACCTGCGCGCCGACTTTGTCCACCACGCCCGATACTTCATGTCCCAGCCGTCCGGGAAAGGACACGAATTCGGGCCGCCGGATGCCCCGGTAGGTCTCGATGTCGGAGCCGCAGATGCCCACCAAGAGGATCTTGATGCGGATCTCGTCTGGCCCCGGCTCCGGGATCTCGGCGTAAGTCATGTCGATCTGCAGCGGCTCGTGCAGCACGGCGACCCGCTGGGCATTGGGATGGTCAGCGCTGACGAAGTTCAGGTCAGCTAGTTGCATTTTTTGTGCCATGGAGGAGAAGTCAAAAAGTCAAAAAGGGAAGAAGTCAAAAAGGGAAGGGGAAGAGTTGTAGAGGGCAAAGAGTCAAAAGGGGGACAGGGGAACAGGGGAGAGCCCTGCTTCTTCCTGCAAGGAGAGGGAATCTTTCTCAAAAACTCCCAAGCAAGCAGCAGGAGCAGAAAAAAACGGAGGGGATTTGGTAGCCTGCCAGCCAATGGGCCCTCTTATCTGAAAAAAGATGCGGTGGTTTTTAGTTGGATGGATGGGTTGGCTGCTGCCTGCCATGGCAAGTGCCTTTGCCCCGCCCGACAGCGGGGTAACGATCCTGCTGCCAGGAGAAGTGCCGATGTCCTTCACGTACGTATCGCCAGGAGAATTTCGCATGGGGAGTCCCCAGAGCGATTCGTTGCGGGATGGCGATGAGGCCCCGGCGGTGCTGACCCGGATCGAGTCGGGCTTCTACCTTGGCACCTACGAAGTGACCCAAGCCCAGTGGCAAGCGGTGATGGGGGAAAATCCCGCCATTTTTCAGCAAACAAGCCACCACCTCCAACACCCGGTCGAAAGCGTCTCCTGGCAGGACTGCCAGGATTTTGTCGCCCGGCTGGAAGCGCTGGGCCTGGGGCAGTTTCGCTTGCCTACGGAGGCAGAATGGGAATACGCCTGCCGGGCGGGCACCACCACCCGTTTCTATTGGGGCGACACCCCCAATTGGGAAGCCCATCAATACGGCTGGATGAACAGCCGCTCCCACGCCGCCACCAATCCCGTGGGCCAGAAGATCCCCAATGCCTTCGGCTTCTACGACATGAGCGGCAACGTCTGGGAATGGTGCCAGGATACTTATATCCCCTACGGCAAAGCCCCCCGCACCGATACCCTCAAGGTTTTTCGCGGCGGCAGTTGGTACGACTTCCCGGTCCATCAGCGCAGCGCCAACCGCCACCGCCACGGCCTGCACGAGCGCTACACCGCCATCGGGGTAAGGCTGGTGTGGGAGGGGGAATAGTAAAATGGAAAGAAGAAGCCCGACAACCTGCCAGTGGCAGCTGTTCACCCTACACCCTGATTAGGTCGCCCGTAACGCTGTCAGGGCAAAAACAGGACTGTTGAGAAGCCCTGACAGCGTGAGAACCCTGAACCCTGAAACATGAAAATTGCCTCATGACCTGGTCCCGCAGACACTTCCTCCAGCGCGCTGGCCTCTCGGCCGCCGCCCTGCCCTGGCTGAGCCAAGCCTCCACCGGGCCCATGCCTTCGCCGTGCGCCTTTTGGAACTCGCTCGCCCGCCGCGATGCCCTGGCCCAGGCCCGGGCCAACATCCCCAAGCTGCGGCAACGCAACGCCACCCTTACCCTCCTCGGCCGCGAAGGCCGCCCCCTGGCCAACCACGAAGTAGAGATCGAGCAGCTCAGTCATCAGTTTCAGTTTGGGGACAACAACTGGAGCATGGCCACCTACTGCCGCCGCGGCGAGGCCTATGCCGACCGCCTGCATTACCTGCGCGAGCGCTTTAAGGGCGTCCTCAATGCCCTCAACACCACCGTCTACTGGACCGAGCGCCCCCGCAACGACGGCACCAAAACCATGGACTTCCAGGGCGACCTCCGCCTCGATGACTTCGATGAGTCGGTCAATTGGGCCCTGGCCAACGGCCTCGTCGCCAAGGGGCATCCCCTCTTCTGGATGGTGCCCAAGGCCATCCCCGATTGGGCCAAGACCTACGACCCCGAGACCCTGATGAAATTCGTCGAGGTGCGGGTGCGCAACCTCGTGGCCCGCTACCGGGGACGGGTCTCCGTCTGGGACGCCGTGAATGAAATGCTCTGGGAAACGGCCCCCGCCAACCTTTCCCAGCGGGTCTGGCCCTACACTGAGACCCTGGAAAACCTCACCGGGTACATCGGCAAAGTGCTGCGCTGGGCCCGGGAAGAAGACCCCGAAGCCAAGCTTGCCATCAATGATTATGGCATCAGCGGCAACAAGCGCAGCGGGCTGACTGATCAGCGGGGAAACCCGGTCTCAGCCGCCAGCCAGCGGCAGCGCTACGTGGAACTTGTGCAGCGCCTGGGCGATGTCGGCACTGCCCCCGATCTGCTCGGCTTGCAGGGGCGACCGGCTTGGGTATTTCCTGAGGACCAGGTGGCCGTCTACGACGAATTGGCCGAGGCGGGCGTGCCCCTCACCGTCACCGAATTCTGGCCTGGGCTGGACTACCTCCTCCAGCAAGCCAACCGCGAGGCCATCGAGTCGGAAGAGTGGCGCAGCATTGAGGAGCGAAATGTAGAAAAAGCCTATTCTCCCGAAGAGGCCGAAGCTTTGCGGGACGAATTTGCCCTCAATTACCTTACCGTCGCCTTCGGGCATCCCGCGGTAGATTCCTTTTATTTCTGGGGTTTTATGGGTGCGGCAGTCAATTTTGCCCCAGGCACCACCTCCAGCCACGAATTGGCCCCCATCTATGAAAAAATGCGGCAGCTGATCTGGGAAGAATGGCGCACTTCACTCAAGCTCGTAACAGATGACGAAGGTAAATTACGGTTTCGGGGTTTTTGCGGGGGCTATTCTGCCCGTCTCAATCCTGCAACCGGGGGGCCCGCCTACGGCCATCGTTTCTCCCTCGACAAGGCACAACCCGAGCATCGCTTCGTCATCCCAACCGTCCTTAAAGCTTGAACCTGATCATGTGGAGAATTCTTTTGCTTTCGTTTTGGCTTCCCGCGCTGCTCCCGGCGCAGCGAGCCGGTGACCTCAAGGTGCTGACATTGCCAGGCAGCGTAGAGCTGAAGCTGCGCTACATGCCGCCGGGCTCCTTCGTCATGGGTAGCGATTCCTCCGATGTCTTCTATCAGGGGGATGAATTTCCGGCGCATCCGGTCACGCTGACCCGGGGCTTCTATCTGGGCCAATTCGAAGTGACCCAAGCGCAATGGGAAGCCGTCATGGGCGAAAACCCCTCAGTCTTTGACCGCTATCCTACTTCGCCTCAGCACCCCGTGGACATGATCGCTTGGGATGATTGTCAGGGGTTTTTGGCAAAAATAAATGCCCTGGGCTTGCCAGGGCATTTTCGACTGCCTACGGAGGCCGAATGGGAATACGCCTGCCGGGCGGGTACCCAGAGCTTGTTTTATTGGGGCGACGACCTGGCCTTGGAGCCAATGTTACAGCATGCTTGGTTCTATTCCCGGGCGGCGGGGCGCAGCCATCCGGTGGGGCAGAAGCAGCCCAACGCCTGGCAGCTCTACGACATGAGCGGCGGGGTCTGGGAATGGTGCCAGGATTGGCGAGGGCCCTACGAAGCCGGTCCGCAGACCGATCCGCAAGGCCCTGCCACCGGCACGCGCCGTATCTATCGGGGCGGGAGCTGGTTCAATGAGCCCGAGGCCCTGCGCAGCGCCAACCGCCACGGGCACCCGCCTGCCACCCGAGGCACCAATTCGGGCCTGCGGGTGCTGTGGGAGCCTTAACCTTCCGGCCTCGATTTTTGCGGAAGGCGCGCCGACAAGTGGTGGTCACCTGCTGGATGTCGGCTTATGGTTTTTTTTCAAAAAAACCAGACATGATTGCGTTCCATCTCCCCAAAAACCTTAAATTTCTTCCTGTCCGCTACCGAGCTTTTTTCTTACCCTAAACTACCAGATCGTATGGACCCCCCTACCCTCATCCACCAGCAGCGCAAAACCGCCGGCCTCACCCGCCACCAACTCTCCCAGCGTTCGGGGGTCGATAAGCTCGTGATCGCGATTCTGGAGACCGAAGGGGAACTCCCCCACCGCAATGCTTTGGTGGCCCTGCTGGGTGCCTTGGGCATCCCGCCCGAAACCTATGCCAATGCCCTCCCGGCGGCAGAAGCCGAAGAGTAGCCATCCATTTCGCGGAGGGAAAAAGGATCTGCTGGGCCGGTTTTCCGGACTTGGGCGGGACTGAGGCGTAACCCTGGTCAAACAGCCAGCCAGGTCAGCAAGCGCTCATATTCTTCCCAATGCGGCACCAGGTTCGCATCGCGGGCCGCTACCCGCTGCCCGAACGTTTCTATCCGCTCCCAACGCACCGCCGCCACTTCTGAAAGTTGGAGGGTCAGGTCAGCCAGCGCTGGATCTTTGCGCAGCAAAAATACCTCGTGCCATTCCCGGTCGAGGTAAGTGCCCCCATTCAAGCTGCGCTCAACAGGCAGGTGAAACAGCCACTGTAGCTCATCTGCACCAATCTCCAGCCCGATTTCTTCGGCTACCTCCCGGCAGGCGGAAGTGCGGGCATCCTCTCCGGCGCTCACATGCCCCGCCACCGAGATGTCCCACCGGTCGGGGTCATTTTCTTTGTGAGGAGAACGAAGCTGCAACAGCAACTCGCCCCGGTCGTTGAGCAGCCAGACGTGGGCCGACCGGTGCCAGTCGCCATCGCGGTGAACGTCGGCTTTAGGCTTGGTGTGGCCGGTAGGTTCGCCCGCCGGGGTCAAGAGGTCGAGAAGTTCGGGCATGGGGTGCAGGTTAGCGATTAGTCGTAGGGAAATTCCATCCAGGTTTTGGCCCCGAGATACTGGCAAGAACGCGTGGCCACCTGCGCCGCCGCTTGCAGGGCACGCGTAAAATCGGGCTTTTGGGCAAAATAATAGCAAAACGCCCCGTGAAACACATCCCCAGCCCCCAAGGTGTCGACTGCATCGACCTGGGCTACTGGCATTTCGCCTCGCTGGTCCTGGTCATAGAAGCGAATCGGCTGCTCTCCTCGGGTGACGGCTCCCAGGGGCACGCCCTTTTCCTGTAAAAAGTCGAGGACATCTTCTGCTCCCTCTGGCGGCCGGAAGTCGGCCGAACAAATCGCGGCCGTGAGCAGGGGAAGCAATTCTTCTGTCCCCGGCTTCCAGCTCCCCCCGTCCAAGATCACAGGAATTCCTTTTTCTTTGGCCCAGCGAGCCAGGGGCATGGTCGCTTCCAAATAGGCCCCATCCAGCAACAAAACCGAAGGCTCAGGTTCCAGCTTCGCCGGCAGGTGAAAAGAGGGCTGCAGGCGAGGGGTGTTGATGATGCTGCGTTCTCCGCTTGCAGTGGTAAGCACCGTCGAGAGGGGAGGGGCTTCGTTCCATGCCGGGGCGAGGTCGATGAGTTCGAGCCGGTAACGGAGGGCGGCCTGGCGTAGGCTACTGGCTAGCGGGTGCTGCCCGATGACAGAAGCCAGCCGGGTTTCTCCCCCCAGGAAAGCAAAGGTGGCGGCCGCATTGAAGGCAGGTCCTCCAGCGGCGAACAGAAAGCGCTCAGCCCGCAGCTTTTGGTTGGGGGCCGGGAATTGGGACAAAGCATACTGTAAATCCAGCGTGCTCAATCCGCCAAACCATCCAGATAGCTTCATGGGCAGCAGGTTCAGATCAGGTAGTTCGCTTCCACAATGGCTCCGGCTTCTCGCAGGGCAAAAAACAATTGGGCTTCCAATTCCAGCCGCTTGCTGAGCGATTGGGGCGCGGGCGGATGTGGCCCCCCCAAGTGGCGGATGGCTTCCCGCAGCGTAGGGGTTTTGAGTTGTCCTTGAGGACCTTTGAGGTTCAGGTAATGCCGGGCCACCGGAGCCAGGCTGATGGCGGGCAGGTCGGTGAGCCAGCCCAAAGGTAGCTCGGCCCGCTGCCATTCGGCCTGGAGCAGGCCGGTGTCTTGGCTCAGGTCGTAGCCGATGCGCCAGCGGGCCTGTTCGCAGGCGCGCGCCAGTTCCTCCATGACCGCAGCGGGGGGCTCCCCGGTGGCGTCGAGCTGGGCCTGGCTCAGGCCGGTGAGCATGGCGGTGGCCTTGGAAAGGCGAAACCCAGCCGGACGCAACAAGGCCTCCCGCTGGGTCTGGTATACTCCCTCCTGATGGTAGACCTGCCACGCTACCCGAAGCACCCGGGGCCAGTGGGGTAGCGGGGCTTCCAGGGAGGCTGGCGGCAAGCCCGCCGCTTCCAATGCGATGAACAGGTGGGTAGAGTCAGTCATAGGCGAGCGGCTAACATGGCCCGCCCCCTGGGCATCAGGCCGTTATATTGGTCTGGAAACGCGACTTCCCTTTTGCTGGGGGAGCGTCATCTTTCTGTAGGTTGAAATGCTCTACGGCATCAGCTACGTGCAAAAAGAAGCAATCCCGCCCGACGGTTTCGGTCACATGGGCCTTCGTCAGGGCGTCGCGTACCGGGCCATTTATCCCTGCAATATAAAAATGAATGCCGCGCGCATGGTAATCTTTCACGATTTCCTCCAGGATATGGGCCGCGCTGGAGTCGATAGAAGAGACGCTCTCAGCGTTGAGAATAACCAATTTTAGGGGCTCAGCTTGTTGGCTTTCCATGGCTTGCAGCTTGTCGCGAAAGAAGCCCACGTTGGCGAAATAGAGCTGCGCGTCGAAGCGCATGATCATAACCCCGGGATGCTGCTTGGCTTCAGGAAAACGATTAACGTTGCGGTAGGCCGTGGTTTCGGGAATGCGCCCCAGCAGGGCGACATGCGGGTAGGCCGAGCGGTAAATGACCATGCCCAGCGACAGCAGCAACCCGATGATGATGCCCTCTTCGATCCCGAGAGACAGGGTGGCGATGAAGGTTGCCAGCAGCATGAAAAAATCATCTTTTTTGCTACGCCAGAGGTGGACCGCCTCCTTGATGTCGATCAGTCCAAAGACCGCCACCATGATGATGCTGGCCAGAATGGCTTGGGGCAAAAAGTAAAACAGCGGGGTGAGGAACAGCAGGGTCAGGGCAATGAGTACCGCGCTGATGATGGCCGCCAGGCCGGTTTTGGCTCCGGCTTGGTCATTCACCGCGGTGCGGCTGAAGCCCCCGGTGGTAGGGAAAGCCTGGAAAAAGGAGCCGCCGATGTTGGCCAGACCCAGACCGATGAGTTCCTGGTTAGAATCTACTTCGTAATCTTTGTGCTTGGCTTGGATGGCCTTGGCCACCGCGATGGACTCCATGAAGCTCACCAGCGCGATGGTCAGGGCGATGGGTAGCAGGGCCTGCATGCTGTCGATCGATATCGGGGGCAGGGAGAAAGCAGGCAAGCCCTTGGGTACTTCGCCCACGATGCTGACGCCCATTTCAGTCATGCCGCCCAGCCATACGGCGAGGATGCCGAAGACCACGGCGAGCAGGGGACCGGGCAGAGCCTTATTGATGCGTTTGGCTACCAAGATCAGGGCGATGCCTGCTGCGCCGATCAGTAAGGTAGGCAGCGAAAGCTGGTCCAGGTTGGTGAAGGCGTTGCCCAGCACCTCGTGGATGAAGTTGCTGCGGGGAATGTCGATCCCCAGCAGGTGCTTGAGCTGGCTCAGGCCGATGATCAAGGCCGCAGCAGAGGTAAACCCGCTGATGACCGGGTGTGAGAGAAAATTCACCAAAAAACCCAACCGGAACACCCCCAGGCTGAATTGGAGGATCCCCACCATCAGCGCCAGCAAGATCGCCAGTCCGATGTAGGCTTCGGAGCCGATTTCGGCCATTTGCCCCACCCCCGCCGCCACCAGCAAAGCCACCATGGCGACCGGACCCACCGCCAGTTGACGGGAGGTACCAAAGACGGCGTAGATGAGCAAAGGAACGATGGAGGCATAGAGCCCATAGATTGGCGGCATGCCCGCGATCATGGCGTAAGCCATTCCCTGAGGGATGAGCATCACGCCCACGGTGAGGCCGGCGGAGAGGTCCCCTCTTATTTGTTCACGGCCATAGCCAGACAGCCAGCTGAGGATGGGGAGAAATTTTTTCCAATTCATTTTCCGAGATGAGAGGAAAGAGAAGAGAAATGAGAGAAAAGAAGAGAAACGGGCTCGGGTTAGTGGGGCAGCTTATGCCGCAGGGCCCCATAAGCCAGGGTGCCCAAGATCGCGCTGGCAATCATGGCCAGAAAAACCGTCATGCCGTTGCCGACCAGGGTGTACATAGGGCCCGGACAGGCCCCGGTCAAGGCCCAGCCGAGCCCGAAGATGGTCCCCCCGATCAAATAGCGGGGAAAGCTCATCTGCTTAGGCGTAAAAGTGATCGGGTTGCCGCGGAAAGAACGGAGGCCGAAGTTTTTGATGGCCCAGGTAAAAAAGGCCCCCAGCACCACCGCCGTGGTGATGATGCCATACATATGAAAAGACTGGAAGCGAAACATTTCCTGAATCCGAAACCAGGAGATGGCCTCCGACTTGGTCATGATGATGCCGAAGAAAATGCCGATGAGAAGGTAGCTGATGAATTTCATGAGAAGCAGCAGGTTTTGGAAGAAAGCTTACAATTGAACTAAAAAAGGAAGAAGAAGGTGGGTCATGAGCAGCCCCCCGATGAAGAAGCCGACCACCGCGATGAGCGAAGGCAGTTGCAGGTTGGCCAGGCCGCTGATGGCGTGGCCCGAAGTACAGCCCCCGGCATAGCGCGCCCCAAATCCTACCAAAAATCCCCCGCCGACGACGAAGACCAGCCCCCGCAGGCTTAGCAGGCTCTCCCAGGAGAAAATATCAACCGGCGCCAGCTGCGTGGTGTCGGTACTTATCGCCAAGGCTTGCAGGTCTGCGACTGTCGCGGCTGAGAGGGCGATGGCACTGCCGTCATTCAGGAAGAAATGAGCGATGAAGCCGCCGATGACCGCCCCACCGATGAACACGATGTTCCACATCCCGCTCTTCCAGTCGAATTTGAAAAAGTCGTACCAGCGGCCAGCCCCGCCCACTGCACAGAAGGTGCGCAGCGTGGACGACACGCCAAAACTTTTTTCCATCAGCAAGAGCAGCAACATGACCAAGGCGATCATGCTACCCGAAAGAAACCAGCCCCAAGGCTGAGTGAGCCAGCCGAGCAGGCCGCTCCCGCCAGAGCTATCCAGTAACAAGTGAAGGGAAAAGAAGCTATCCATGAGTCAGTTGCGATTGAGAAAGATCAGGCAGCTGGGGTCCGAAGGTCCCCACTGCCCGACAGTTTCGTTAGGTTAACAAGGGGTGAAAGGAAACAAAATTACTGCTTGGCGTCCGCTTGCGGCTTGGGCAGGACCGAAATCACCGCCAAGCGCAGCAGCAGTAGCCAGGGCAAGCCGTGAAACAGGAGGTCAAACCAATCCATGGCCCCCATGCCCACCGCCCCGCCCGCTACCCACTGGAGCTTTCCCCAGATATGGGGCTCCGGGTAAAAAGGCGCGAGGCCCAGGGTCAGGCAGCCGACCAGAACCAGCCCCCAATTATTGATGGACTGCTTCATCGGTCTCGGCAATATGGGGCGACACGACCTGGCGCAGGTGAGAGATTGGTAGCATACCTGACTGCTGCCACACGGCCTCGCCGTTTTTGAACAGCATGAAAGTGGGCACGCCCATAATGCGGTAATGCTGAGCCACGGCTTGGTTGCGGTCTACGTCGATTTTGACGACGCGTACCTTGCCGTCCATTTCGGCGGCAAATTGCTTGAGCACTGGCGCCATGGCCTTACAAGGCCCGCACCAATCGGCGTAAAAATCCACCAGTACCGGCGTCGGCTGGTTGATCAGTTCGTTGAAGCTTAATTTATTTTCCATAGGTGAAAGGGAATTAGGGAATAGGGGAATATGGGATAAGGGGATTGGGGAATTGGGGGATGAGGGGTAAGGGAATAAGGGGTAAGGAAACAAGGCAACAGGCTGCGTCCTTCGCGTCAAAAACCCCAAACTCCTCGGATTTCAACGCAGGTCTCGGACCCCGGTCGCAGATCCCCCGGTTAACCGGGGGGTCGCAGCGTTTTCGCAAATCATGGATGGCGGTGAAACCGGTAGAGCGCAGAGAATTAATTCAACCCCCCTCCTCTGCGAACCTCTGCGAACCTCTGCGTCCTCCGCGTTAGAAACCCAAAACTCAAAACCCAAAACTCAATCCGACTTATTAATGGGCAGTCTTGCTTGTTGCCAGGCGAGGATGCCGCCACGGAGGTCGTAGACTTCCCAGAAGCCCATCTCTTCGAGGACGCCCACAATGTAGGCGCTGCGGCGGCCGGAACGGCAATAGAGAAAAACCGGTTTGTCGCGGTTGAGTTCAGCGAGGTGGGTTTCAAAATCGGCTTGCCTCACGTCGATGTTTACAGCCTCGGCCAGTTTGCCCTGGGCCACTTCCGGCGCGGCGCGCACGTCTATGAGCTGGGCCTCGGGTTGGCTGGCTAGCTGCGCCTGAAACGCCTCGGGTGCGAGTACCTGCCCGGTCGAGGATTCGCAAGCTGTCAGCAACCAAACCAATGAAAGCAACAGCACAATGAAAGGTTTCTGCATGAGTGAAATTCCGTCAGGCACAGGTAAAAAGATAAAAGGAGGGAGAAAAAGCCCCTGCCCGCCAAGCGACAGGCAGGAGACCCCTTAGCTAAATTCATTTACGGCTTCGCTCAAGTCGTAAACAGTAGTCTTTTTGCCTAAGGCCGCCTCCAGGATGCTGGAGCCTGCGGCAGACCGGTAGCCGCCTGCGCAGTGGACCACCACCGGTTTGCTGGTATCGATCTCCCGGGCGCGCTCGCGCAACTCAGGCAGGGGCACATTCACCGCTTGGGCAAAAAAGGCCCCGGCTTCGTGCTCGCTGGCATTGCGAATGTCGACAATGGTGTAGGCATCGGGATGCTGGCGAAAATCAGCCAGGTCCAGGGCCGGGTTGGTCTCGGGTAGGGCCTCCGGGGTCAGCAGGCCCGCCACGATCAGGGCCTCGTAGCCGATTTTGGCGGCTTTTCGGATGACAGTATCGAGGGTCTCCTCGTTTTCTGCCAGCAGGTAAAATTTCTCCTCTGGTCCTACCAGCGACCCAAGCCACGTCTCAAATTTGCCCCCATCGGGGATATTGAGTGCGCCTTTGAGGTGGCCAGCTTTGAAGGCCTCCTGCGGCCGGGTATCGATCAGCAGGGCGGCCGGGTCCAGGGGCGAATTGCGGTCAATTTTGGCGACTTGGTTCACACTGGCCTCGTAGGCCGGAGCACCGTTTTTGTTCAGGTCGACTGCGTAGCCGAAGTATTTGGGGATAAAGGGCTGGCCTTGTAGCAGGGTATCCACAAATGCTTCTTCACTCATGGGCTGCAAGGCATAGTTGGTCTTCAGCTCGCGGCCGATGGTGCTGACGGTGTCGTCGCTAAGATTTTTGCCGCAGAGGCTTCCAGCCCCGTGGGCTGGGTACACCAGGGTATCTTCAGGCAAGGTCATGAGTTTGTCCCGGGTCGAATGGTACATCTGCCGGGCCAGCTCCTCGCGCTTGGCGCGCATATTGCCGGCTTTTTCGCGCAGGTCAGGGCGGCCTACATCGCCGATGAAAAGGGTGTCACCGGTGAACACGGCGTGGATCTTACCTGTATCGTCTTTGAGCAGCACACTGATCGAGTCCGGGGAGTGGCCGGGCGTGTTGAGCGGCAGCAAGGTGAGGCTGGCGAGCTTGAGTTCGGATCCTTCGTCGAAGGGGACATGCTCATATTCTGCCCCGACCATTCCGCTGACGTAGACCTTGGCACCAGTCGCCTGCGCGATCTCTTGGTGGGCGCTCACAAAGTCGGCGTGGGGGTGAGTCTCGATCACCGCGACGATAGTTGCCTCGTGCTTGCGGGCAAAATCGTAGTAGATTTGCGGGTCACGTCCCGGATCTACCAAGGCGATTTCGCCCTGGCTCAGAATGGCATAAGAGGCATGGGCCAGGCCTTGGTCATACAGCTGCTCGATATGGAGGTCTTGGGTAGGAGTGGTAGTGTGAGTCGGTTGCATAAACATTATTTGTGATCAGAGATGATGAGAGGTAGAAAGGGGCGATAGGAAATCAGGCTGTATTCCTATGCGAAAATCGCTACTTGCTTTTACGAGCCCCATTAACGAGGCCTGCAAGCCAAAGGTTTTGCTATTTTTAATATTATAATAGTCCAAAATGAAAGCCCAAAAAAAACGAAACCACAAAGATTACGCTTGTTTTGCTTCCCAGCACTTCCGTCGCTGAATTCTTACCTATTTAAACTTGCCCTTTTTCCGCGGTTATCCCGGTTTACCGGGACATCTTCGAACTGCGTCA
>CAZIVQ010000004.1:0-20031 GCA_964542415.1 uncultured Bacteroidia bacterium
TGAAGCGTAAAAGAGAGATGAGAAATGAGAGATGAGAGAAGAGAAATGAGAGAAGGGACGTTTTTTAACGTGAATTAGGAGTTTTTCTCATGGATTACCAATTGAGGAGAATTTCGAGGGTGAATTTTTGGCAGCAATTCTCGACAGGATAAAAAATATCCACATATATAAAATACCATGAGGCCATTCCTTGCGGTATCCCATCATTCGTCGCCTTCCTCCTGAGGCAGACAGGTCCCGGGGGTCCAGGCCGGGCGCATAGGGCGCACTGCCGGGCGCCCCTACGAAAAACCGGGTCGGTAGGGGCGCTCCGGTGGTGCGCCCCTGATCAACCCAAGCCTACCCCTTATCCCTTCCCTCACAGCAGATCAGTGAGCCGTTCGATCTTGAGCGGAACTTCTGAAAGGAAGCCTTCCCCCATCGTGATCCCGGCCCGGTGGCCCATGTCGCGGGCGCGGGCTTCGATAAAGTTCCAAAACTCAGCGGTGGAGATATAGGTCTCGGGTTCGTCGTGTGCGGGGTTGTAAAATTGGGAACCATAGGCCTGGATCGACTTTTTCTTGATTTCGAAGTAAGGACCGATGTCGACCACAAAGTCGGGCGTCAGGGCGTAGTCCTGAATGTAAAAAAAGAACTGCTTGGGCCGCCAATGCAGCTGGGCCTGCCCGTCGCGCTCGGTCTCGATTTTGCGTAAACCACTGAGAAACATGGCATCGCGGACCAGCTTAGAAGAGCGGCCATGGTCCGGATGGCGGTCTTCTGGGGCACCAATCAGCAAGATTTCTGGCTGGAAATGACGAATGCTGCAAATGATGGTCCGGACATTTTTTTCATTATGGGCAAAAAAACCGTCTTGCAAGCCCAGGTTTTCCCGGGCCTGAATGCCCAGCACTTCGCCCGCGGCGGTTGCTTCCTGGTCTCGCAACTCAGCCGAACCCCGGGAGCCGAGTTCCCCCCGGGTCAGGTCCACGATACCGACCCGTTTGCCTTGGTCAATCAGGCGGGCGAGGGTGCCGCCACAACCCAGTTCAACATCGTCCGGGTGAACCCCGATAGCGAGCACATCAAGTTTTTCTGGCATGAGTGAGTATTGTTTTTACAAAAAATGCGGGCCTAGAAGCAGTCGAAGAATGAGTTTCTCCCTTCATTTCACGCTTGTGCCTTGACTTAGTAACGTGAGAAAAATAACCTCCCCCTTTTGAAAGGCGAATACCTTGGTAAGCAGCGGTTTATACTGTTCATTGATCCATGTTAATTGTTCACTGTTAATTAGGGCTGCTTAAGCCATTTTTCTCGCTGTTGGGAAATTTCTCCATTTTCCCAATGAAGCTGATGGCTCCAGAGATACAGACCGGGCGGAAGCTCCCTTACCTTGGGCATCAGATCGAGCGGAGCCAAAGGGGTTTCCCAAGCCATGCGGCGAAGCAAGCGTCCTTGCAGGTCAAAAACTTGGGCTTCATAGCGGCGGAGGTTTCTCCCTTCCCACCTCAGCTCGAGGGAGGGGTTGCCGTTGCCGATCAGCTGCACCAGCGGAGCGGCCCGCCTGCCGGGCGCATCGGCGAGCACCCCGGCATAGGCAATCTCTGGCCGGATCATCAAAGTGCCTGCTATATCCAGCAGGGCCCATACACCGTTGGAGTCGCGATAAGAAAGGCTTCCATTGTCATAGGTTTTGTCCAGGCCAAGGCCCAAGGGGAGGCCATTGGTCTGCTGTACCCCCACCCAAAATCGGGACGGAACCGCTAAGGGGCTGCTGAGAGGAAACCGGATGAAGGTGTTGGGCTGCTCGCCGTAGGTGACCCGGCTGCCCCCAATCTGCTGGAGTAGCAGCGAATCTGGATGGGGATCTTTCCAAATGGCCAGCCGGAAACTTGCGTCTTCCATGTATGTGGTCTGCTGGTTGATCGTATTGAAGTTGACCGTAGGCACGAAGCAGATCCAAACCGCTGTAAGGGAGTCCGGTCGCCCCAGCTCAAACTCGCTTCCAAACCCCCAGGGTTGGTTGAGCCCGATCGCGCCGTCAGCTTCTCCATCGTCATAGGCGATCAGCGAATCGACCCGCATCCGTACCCGCAAGGTGTCATTGCTTGGATTCGAATCGCCATTGGCAGCAACAATGGCCCGGTATTCGAATATCCCCGGTTGGGTGATCAGCTGGTCGGCGAAGGGAGAAAAAGTAGCGCTCCCCTGGGCCGCAGGGGTGAGACTCAGGTTCTGGCTTTGGGAGAAAGGAGGCACAGTAAGGGAGTTGTTGCCTACCGGGTCGAGGAGGTCTACCTGTAGCTCCGCGTTGGTGGTCTGGTCAAACAAATGCCCGATTTCGACCTGAAAAGTCTGCTGGCTGGCTGCCCCACTGCGGTAGTAAGCCGCCGGCACCGCCGAATAGGGCCGCAGAGGAGAAGGGGTCAGCCGGGTAGGCGAGGCATCGGCAAAGACCGTGTCGGCTGCGGTGCGGCCCGGTGCCAGGTATACATAGTCCAGGTGCCAATGGTCCAACGCGCCAAAGCGGGCCCCCAGGCTACGGAACCGCAGCTGGAAGTCTGAATGGAAGAATATGGGGTCATTCAGCTCGACTGTGTACTGCCGGAAAGGCTGGTTTCCGCTGCCCGCCACTACGAACACCCGGCGAAAGTCATCTGGCGGTGGAAGGGGCGTGCGAAAGTAGACCTCGAAGCTGTCGGTCGCTTCGGGAGCATCACCATGCCCCTGAGGCTGGAGGGCAAAACTCAGCATCAGGTTGTCAGGCAGGCTGTAGCCCGAAAGGTCGATCAAGTGGGAAAACAGTTCATCAGCCGGACCGGTGGTCAGGGTGCTGCTTTCGTAGGGCTGGTTGGTAGGGCGCAGCCCGTCAAAGGTGGCCACCCCCAGGGTCGGCGGGGCAATGGACAAATTGCGGCTGAGGGTCGGGTGGCTGGCGGCTAGGGTAGGGGGGAGGAACCACCATTGGCTGTCCGGAACCATGCCGCCCTGAGAAAAATCGTCAAAAAAAGGCGCATTCTCACTGATCATCAAGGTGTCGGGTAGGCCATTGCGCAGCTGTAGCTGTGGCCTTTCCCGGATTCGCAGCTGGGGGAGGGCCTCGTCGCTCAGGATCACCTGGGCCGCTAGCCGCAGGGGAAATAGCACGGAAACCAGAAGCAGGAAGGGCAGAAAAGCTATACGGCACATAGTGAGGTTTCGAATAGGGGGCAAATTAGGAAATTCTCTGGCAATAGGTAAGCCCATTTGGCTCCCCCTTTGCCTACTGGCGCACCTGCTCATGGGCAAAGTACCCGAGAGCCCCCCCTGCCCATCACCGATAGTCCAGGAGTCGTTTGTACATACTGACCATGGCTTCCTGTGAGGCCCCCAAGAAGTACATCATGAAAATGGTGAGGTTGGCCAGGTTGACCCGCAGGTACGAATTGTTGTCGTATTTGCGGGCCGATACCACCATCTCCTGCGGCATGATTTTGAACCGGGCCTGCTTGCGGGCCCGGATGATGAAGTCGTAGTCCTCCATGATGCGGTAGTCATTGCGGTAGCCCCCCAAGGTATCGAACAAATCACGGGTGACGAACAAGCTCTGGTCCCCGCCGCGACACCAGATGCGGTCGAAGCGGGTGCAGTAGGCGTTGAATTTTAGCATGGCGCTGCTGGAATCGAAGCGATAGCGGTAGCAGCCGATGGAAAAGCCCTCTGCCAAGGCCTCCTCAATGTCGTCGAGAAAGCGAGGGGGCAGCAAGGTGTCGGCATGCACAAAATAGAGCAGGTCACCCTTGGCATGGATGGCTCCCAGGTTCATTTGGCGGGCCCGGCCCGGCTGTGGCGATTGCAGGACGAGGTCGGCTCCTTCTTTATGAGCGATTGCCACCGTGTCGTCACCACTACCGGCGTCGACCACGATGACTTCGTCAAGGCGGGAGTCGCGCTCCTGCTGAATGTGCCGAAGCAGCCGGGGCAGGTTCGGAGCTTCATTGAGGGCGGGGATGATCAGGCTGATTTTCATAACGAGAGAATCGGCTGGCAGACAGTTTTTAACTCAAGAATTAATGCTCTTGTCATCAGCATGGGCTTAATGTACGTATGTGTTAGCCCTGGCAGATTTTTTCACTTGCCCAATCTATCCATTGAAATTCATCTATTATGTCTATCCTCAGTCACCACCTGGCAATTTTTCTCGGCATTTTTCTCTTGCCATGGGTCATGCTTTCTTGTCATTCTCATCCCGCCCCTTCTATGCAACAACCTTCCCCCAGCCTCACCGAGGACTTTGCCAGCCTTTCCTCCGAATTGCTCCAAAAAGTCCGTGACATGGAGCCGCATCAGGACTTGCTCGATCAGCTGGCTCAGGTATCTCCCCAGGCTCTTGCTGCCAGCCTCGATACCGACCTGCGGCGCATCACTTTCTGGGTTAATGCCTACAACAGCTATGTCATCATTCTTTTACGGGAAAATCCTGCCCTCTACGAAGACCGTTCGGCTTTCTTTGGCGATGACCGTTTTACCATCGCCGGCCGTGAGCTAAGCTTCGATAAGGTCGAACATGGCATCCTGCGCCGCTCCAAAATCAAATGGGGCTTGGGCATCATCGGAAAATTGTCGGTCGACGACTACGAAAACCGGCTCCGGGTCGAAGCTGTCGATCCGCGTATCCACTTCGTGCTGAACTGCGGGGCCGAGGCTTGTCCGCCGGTACGCATCCTCGAGCCTGCGACCACGGACGAGCAACTTCACGAGGCTGCGCGTACCTACCTGCAAGCCTCCACGGTCTATGATGTCGAAGCTGAAGAGGTCGATGTCACCCCGTTGATGAGCTGGTTTCGGGGAGATTTTGGCGGCAAGAGCGGGGTCATCGAGATGCTAAAGCGCTATGAGATCATTCCCCAGGAGTCTAGTCCCAGCCTCGAATTCAAAGACTACAACTGGACCCTCGACATCGACAACTTCGTGCCGGAGCAGTAGGGCAGCCAAACAGGCCCTCACAGGCTCGGACAGGTCGGAGGCCCGGCCCAGCGGCATGCTATTTTAGCGAAGCAAAAATGAGCGTGCTCTTCGACGTCTCCGAACGTCGAAGCCCCTAGTTTTGAAGATTCTATCTTCCGGCAATCCGCCGCAGACTCGGCTGGATTTCCGGACAGTGGCGCAGGACTGAAGCTGAGCAAAACAACCGGGACTGGAGTTCTTGCTTTGAGCGGGGCTAGCTGATCAGCCGGAAGGCATCATTAAACAGCACGAGAATCATCAGGCCCAAGATGAGCAACATGCCGATTTGTTGGGCGATCATCCGCACCTTTACGGAAGGTTCTCGCCGTGTGATGGCTTCGATGAGCAGAAACAACACATGGCCGCCATCCAGGGCGGGGATGGGAAGGATGTTGACCAGCGCGAGGATCATGCTCAAGCTCGCAGTTAGGCGCAGAAAGGCCTGCACCCCACCATTTTTGAAGGCGTCCAGGTACACCTTAGCAATCTGTACCGGGCCCATGATGGATTTGCCAGCATCTACCCCTTCCCGCCCCAGGTTTTTGATGCCCTGCACGTTGGTGGAGAGGAACCCAAAAGCTTCTTTGGTTCCGGGAATAAAGGCTTCGAAAAAGCCGTAGGGGATGGTGTCGTAGTGATACAGTTTTTGTGCCTCAGGGCTCCCCACCCCCAGGTAGCCGTGCTCGGTGGTCTTCACGGTGAAGGTCTTAGAGGCCCCCCCACGTTCTACCGCTACCAGGATGTCCTGGTTGGCTTTGTGCTTCATATACTGGCTGATGTCACTGAAAAAAGCCACCGGGGTGCTGTCTAGCCGCACAATGCGGTCTCCACTACGCAGCCCCGCCTCGTAAGCGGGCGAGGCAAAAGTGGTCATTTCCCCTTCTACCTGCGAAGGAATGCTCAAGCTGTCAGTCACCTCTACGACAGCCGGGCGGGCAGGCTCAAAAAGTAGCCCGATGATGGTATCGCTGCTGAAAAGGTTTTGCACGTTGCCAGGGATGTCCAGCCGTTTTTCCTGGCCGTTGCGTCGAATGGTGTAGTAGGCATCGTCGTCAATTAGGTTTTTCTGGCTCGCATACTGTTCGAAGTACTCAAAGGTCTGTCCTTTAAAGGTGAGCAATTCGTCACCAGAGCGAAAGCCCAGGTGATAGCCCAGGGACCGTATGCGAACCGAGTCTGCCTCACCGGGGGGCAAAATCGTGGTCGGCTCCATCACCTGAATGCCGTTTTTTACCTCACTCATGGGCAGGCGCGTTTCTCCGTAGGTAAATTTCATCATGGAGAAGATGAAGATGCCTAGAATCACGTTCATGATTACCCCGCCGGTCATCACGATCAGGCGTTGCCATACCGGCTTGGCGCGAAATTCCCAAGGTTGCGGTTCATTGCTGAGGTGGTCGGTATCCAGCGATTCGTCGATGATACCCGAGATTTTCACGTAACCCCCCAGCGGCGTCGCCCCAAATTGGTACTCGGTTTCTCCTTTCTTAAAACCGAAAAGCTTGGGGGGAAAGCCAATGGAAAAGGTCTCCACCCGCATGCCAAACCACTTGGCGGTGAGAAAATGGCCCAGCTCATGGATGGTCACCAGAATGGTGATACCAATCAGCACCAAACCGATTGCCCCCAGAATGTCAAGCACCAGGCCCATCTCTCCGGCCAGCTGTCCGATCAGCAAGGCCAGGAGGATGATGCCCCCGATGATGCCGAGGCGGACAAAACTTTTGCTTCTAGAATCGCTCATTCCGTGTCTTGGTCAAAAATATTGAGGGTGAGGGGAGGAGGTCCGCTACCTGAAAGAGAAAAACTGCGGCCCATCCATTTGGTTCGACTGCCAGGCACTAATGTACAAGCCGTGGATCACGACCCCGGCAAAATTAGCACTTCCAGCTTACGAATAAAAACCCGGAAAAGGTTTGGCGCTCAATCAGCTACCTTCCTTCTCCGGCTTTGGAGGAGAAGGGGCTCGTAGCGGCTCAAAGCTGCGTGCACGGTGCAGCATCAATTGATCGGCAACCACCATGGCGGCCATGGCTTCGACGATCGGGACTGCCCGGGGCACCACACAGGGGTCGTGGCGGCCCTTGCCCTTGACCACCACCGGCTCTCCTTCGCTGTTTACGCTTTCTTGGTCTTGCATGATGGTGGCCGTAGGCTTGAAAGCCACCCGGAAAAGCAGGTCCTCACCATTAGCGATACCGCCTTGCACGCCCCCGGAGTGATTGGTGCGGGTGTGGACGCCGCTTTCATCCCGAAAAAACGCATCGTTATGCTCCGAGCCATAAAGCTGCGTGCCATGGAAACCCGAGCCGATATCGAAGCCTTTGACGGCATTGATCGAAAGCATGGCTGCCGCCAGGGCCGCCGGTAGCTTGTTGTAAAGGGGTTCTCCTACGCCTGCCGGCATGCCCTGTACCCGGCAGCGGATGATGCCGCCCACGGAATCACCTTTTTTCCGCGCCTTATCAATGGTGTCGTACATGCGCTGGGCGGTCGCTGGATCGGGGCAGCGAACGGCTTTTTCTGCTTCAGTCTCCAGGCTCAGCTTGGCCGGGTCCCCCACCATGGCCACCTGATGGATGCTATGGACCCAGGCCTTGACCTCGATCCCAGCCACCGCCGCCAGCAGTTGTTTGGCCACGGCTCCGCCTATGACCCGGGCCAGGGTCTCACGAGCCGAAGAGCGGCCGCCTCCTTTGTGGTCCCGGATGCCGTACTTGGCCCAATAGGTATAGTCGGCATGAGAAGGGCGAAAATTGACCGCCAGGTGGTCGTAGTCCTTGGAACGGACGTTGGTGTTGCGGACAAAAAAGCCCAGTGGGGCACCGGTGGTCACCTCGTCCACGTGGCCGGAAAGCAACTCAAAGGTATCGTCCTCCTTGCGTTGGGTGGTGATGCGGCTTTGGCCGGGTTTGCGCCGGTCCAGTTCGGCTTGGATGGCCGCGAGATCCAGCTTCAGCCCCGCCGGGCAGCCATCGATCACCAGGCCGATGCCTGCGCCATGCGATTCGCCGAAAGTCGTGAGCCGGTATAGGGTTCCAAGAGTATTTGACATAGAAAAAAATCAGGGTTTAGGTTCGGTAGCAGGCAAGGCCTACGAAGGGGCATAGGAAAGTAAGGGGGAAGGCAGGGTCGATGAAATCATTGCCAGCGGCCTCTCGCACCTTTGCACCTTTGCGGCTTTGCGGCTTTGCGTGAAAAATAAGGAACAAGCATCTGGAGGGAGTAAAATCCTCGCTTATTTCTCCAACAAATACGTCACCATTTCCGGAAATACCACCACCAGCGCCAGAAAAACCAGTTGAATAGCCACGAAAGGCACAATGCCCCGGTAAAGGTGGCCGGTAGTGATCCCGGGGGGAGCAACGCCCTTGAGGTAAAATAACGCAAAACCAAAAGGCGGAGAAAGAAAAGAGGTTTGCAAGTTGAGCGCCAGCAGGATGCCGATCCAGATCAGGTCCATCCCGTAGGTCTGGTCGAAAACAGGGGCTACCACCGGCACCACGATAAATATGATCTCGATAAAGTCGATGAAAAACCCTGCGATGAAGACAAATAGCATCACCAGAAACAAAAACATCTCGGGTGAGAGTTGGGCTGCTTCGATCAGAGCGACCAATTGGCGGTCGCCGCCCAGGCCACGAAAGACCAGCGAAAAGGCCCGGGCCCCGATCAGGATCAGGAACACCATGCAGGTGATGTGGGTGGTTTGGCGCATCACGCCCGTGAAGAGGTCGAGCTTGATGGGTTGACGGTGCCGCCATTTGATGAGCACTGTCAGCAACGTGGCCCCAAAAGCTCCTACGGCGGCGGCTTCGGTGGGAGAAGCAATCCCGGCAAAAATAGACCCAAGTACCGCGAGAATAAGCAGCAAGGGCAGCAAAAAGGCCATGATCACCCGGCCCAACAAGCTGCCCTGGTCCCTGGAGAGAAAGGCTTCCCGGACTTCTCGGGGCATAGCGGGAGCCGAAGCCGGCTTGAGCCAGGCGATGAGGACGATGTAAAGCAGGTAGCAACCCACCAGCAAGATTCCCGGAATCAGGGCCGCGGTGAACAGGTCCCCCACAGATCGGTTGAGCACGCTGCCCAGTAGCACCAGGACCACGGAGGGCGGAATAATTTGTCCCAAGGTACCCGAGGAGGCGATGGTGCCGGTGGCGAGTTCGGGGCTGTAGCCGCGCTTGAGCATGGTCGGCAGGCTGATCAGTCCCATGGTAATGACGGTGGCTCCCACGATGCCGGTCGAAGCGGCCAGCATGCCGCCGACCAGCACCACCGAGATGGCCAGCCCCCCGCGGAAGCGGCCGAAGAGGATGGCCATGGTTTCCAGCATGCTTTCGGCCAGCCCCGACTTCTCCAGCATGATGCCCATGTAGACAAAGAGCGGCACCGCGATGAGCACAAAATTGTTCATCACCCCCATGATCTGTGAGGGCAAGAAGTTGAAGAAGCTCGCGTCCAGAAAGATCAGCCCGAAAACGACCGATACCCCACCCAGGGTAAAAGCCACCGGGTAGCCAAAAAGAATCAGCAAGAAGACCAGGCCAAACAACAGAAACGGTAAGGTCTCGCTCATGAAAGAAAGCTAAATAGGGAAGAGGCAAGAAGAGTTAGGCGTCACTTTTGATGACCAGCAGGCTTTTGGTGGCTAGGGCCAGGCCCTGCAGCAAAAGCAGGCAGAACCCCAGCGGAATACAAGCTTTGACCAAGAAACGAGCCGGCAAGCCCCCCGGGTCAGGAGAGCCTTCTCCGATCTGAAAGGAAGTGGCGGCATAGTTCCAGGAAGCCCAGATAATCACCAGGCAGAAGGGAAACAGAAACAGCAGGGTCCCCAACAAGTTGATCCAGGCCTGGGCTTTGGGACCCAGCTTGGCATAGAAGACATCTACCCGCACATGCTGATCATGCTTGAGCGTGTAGGCGGCCCCCAGCAGAAAAAGCAAAGCAAAAAGGTGCCATTCCAATTCTAGCACCCAAACCGCAGTCAGGTCGAAGAGATAGCGAAACAGCACGTCTCCCGCCATCAGCAGCATCAGCAGGGTGGTTAGCCAGGCCACGGCCCGGCCGATGCTCTCTCCTACTCGTTCAAGGTGCAAAATGAGCGCTTGCATGGAAAATGAGTGGTAAAGGACCTCTTCCCTTGTCACAGACAAAGCGGCAAGGTTGCCGAAGCCAGCCTTGCCGCGATATAGAACATAGAGCCAGCCAGGCAGGCATACTACCTATCCTGTCTGGTGTAAATTTGGGTTAATCTCCCAGCTCTCGCAAGCGCTGCTGCGCTTCGAGGTAGTTTTGGTTTGAGGCCAACCGCAGCGACTGTTTGGCGGTGATGGTGTCGCGGGGGTTACGACGGGTCAACAGCAGGTGCGCATACAGGTATTGGCCGGCGGCCCAGCCTTTGAGGGCAGACTGCTGGGCATATTTCAAGGCTTTGGCCTTATCCTGCTCTCCCCCCAGCCCGGCATGGTGGATGTAGGCCAGCATATAAGCCGCCGGGCCGTCAAGGACCGGCATAGCGCTTTCGAGGTTCGATGCGCTCAGTTGGTAAAGGTAGCCGGACTCTTTTTCCCGGGCTTCGATAAACTGCCGCTTGCCCGCAGAGAGCATTTTTTCCAATTCTGCTCGCTCTTCCACTTCCAAGCCACGGCTAAGCCCCGAAGGAGGATTGTTGCTGGTCCGGCGGGCCAGGTTGGGGGCAGGCACGGACCGATCGCTGTTGGTCCCTTCCGTTGCGCCCGAGGAAGCAGGCGGTTCTTTATTCTTCTCCCGTGGCCCCAAGGAGCGGGTATTGCTGCTGCTGGGGGCAGGGGCATTTTCTGTATCTTCCTTGGCCGCGGCCAAGGGAGAAGCAGACCCAGATTTAGGCTCAGGCTGGGCAGCAGCCAGGATTTTTTCGCTTTCGGCCAGGCGCGCATTGGCTTGATCCAGAATAGACCGGTCGGGAGCGGTGACTGCCGGCTGCTGGTAAAGCTCGAGCGCAGCCGCATAATGCTCCGCGGCTTTGTCCGAAGCTCCGGGCTGCTCAAAAGCAGCATCGGCCACCTTGAGGTGGGCCTCCGCCATCCGATCCAGGGGGAGAGCCGCTACCAAAGCAGAGTCATCGCCCGCTTTTCGCTGAGCATTTTGGTACGCTTTGAGGGCATGCTCATAGTTGCCCAGGCGAAAAAACTCATTGCCGCGGTTGAGGTACACTTCGGAGGGCTCGGTGAGCATGTGGATGGGCAGTTCGCCGCCGTTGGCTTGGAGCAGCATGCTGCGGGCTTGGGCATAACCCGCTTCGGCCGCCTGAATTTCTTCGGGCTTGGAGGTTTTCGCTTTGGCGGCATCATACTGCGACATGGCCTGCTCATAAGCTTCCCGGTGCAGCAAGGCCGAGGCTTCCGCCATGCTTTCTTGGTAGGGCGTCTTACGGGTTGCCCACCAGGCCAGGACCACCAAGAAAATGAACAACAAGCCCAGCAGACCAAAGCCGGTTTGCCGCACCCAGGAGGGCAAGGCTGCCCCCGTCATCGGGCTGCTATCCGTGGCAGGCTGCCCCTTGGCTGGTTCTGCCCCCGGCGCTGCTGCCGCGGCGGGATCCGCCTTGAGTTGGACCAAGTAGCAGGCGTGATTAGCATCTACCATGCCCAGGGTCAGGTTTTGAATTTCCTTAATCAGCGAATCAGGGGTCATTTTCTCCGGCGAATCCTCCGTGCTGAAGATGGTATGCAGGGTGTTGGGGTCTACTTGGTCGACCAGGGGCCGGGTAGCGAGCAGGAAGTAATCCCGGGGATGGACCTCGCCGATGGGGAGAAACTTCATCCGGATGCGGGCGGGTTGTTCTTTGCCGCGGATACGGGCCCCGCTGCCGCTGCCTTCCTGGTGCTCGGCCGTGCTGGTAAGCTGGCTATTTTTCCGGTCATAATAAAAGACCTGGCTATCCCCGACCCAGGCCATGGTGACCTGCTCTTCGCCCAGGTGAAGGAGGGCCAGGGTGGTGGCCATGTCGGCTGCCTCGGGGTGAGCCTCTTTGTAGGCGCTGAGTGATTCTTCGATTTTGTAGAGGGCGCGGTCGAGGTATTCTTGATCGATGCGCTCAGCGGGGGGCGTGGAGGCAAAAAATTTGGCAAATCCCAGGGCTACCATCTTGGCGGCGACTTCCCCGGCTTGAGGCCCCCCTTCGCCATCGCAAACAATGAAGAGGCGTTCTTCGCTGCTGGCCTGGTCGAGCAAAGGGAAGATAAAGTCTTCGTTGAGAGATTGGCTGCCATTTTCATGGAGCGCAGCAGGTTGATGGATATGAAGCTTCATGCAGAGGTAAGCGTTAGTGGCCAAATAAAATGAACCCGGCTTGAGTTCTGGGAGGGCAAAGCGATTGAGTAAAGGTGCCGGGGGATTTTAGCCCCCCATTTGCCCTGAGCTTAAAGATAATCCAAAAAAGCGAATATTCAACCGGAATTATGCCCTAAAGGGCCCTTAAAACCCGAAAAAAGCCCCAAACGCCGCTTTTCTTAGCAACGTTTGGGGCTATGGTTAACAGCGTTCCGTTAGGCCAAGCCTTCGCTAGGGAAGGTCGGCAATAGACCGGATCTGGTTACGGAAATACGTCAGGCTACGGTTGGTCTTCAAGCCATTTCGAAGGTTGGGAAACTCATCGAGAATGGACTGAACCTCTACGTCGTTAAGCCGGCGGCTTTTGCCCGTAAAGTTGTTGTGTACGGCCCAGTTTTCGGCAGATCTTCGGATGTAATACATACCAATGGGGTTAGGTTTAGAAAACAACACAGGCCTTAAAAAAAAGGACCAAGCCATTCAGGCTATTCGGGGGGACCTCGTTGTTGAGAATTATGGCATTAAACGGGTTCTAGCCCAAGAAAGTGTAGGTTCAAATGTAGAAGTTATCCCCACCGTAAACAACGGACGCTACCCCAACTGTAAAATATCCGGAATAAATGGTTCTGGTGGGCGAGGCGAATTCCCGGCAAGTCAGAGAGTCAGGTCGCACAATTGGTCAAAAAATGCTGGCTGTCAGGAAGTTATGAAAAATTGGAAAAAGTCGTTTTTTGGCTTTTTTTGTCTCTGTATCCATGTAAGAAAACCCCGGAAAAGGTGCGATTTTGAAGCAATAATTCAGCGGGCTATCTCGCTTCCCTGGGCCTATGCTTCCCTTGAGACAAAATAGAGGTTATAACGAAATACAGGTTTTTTCGTTATAATTATTAGGTATGCGTTCTACTTTTTCTCACCACCAGAGTTAAGGCACCGCATTTTTGTCGCTCGGCAAAATCGGCAAATAGCATACCTGCGGCTGCCCAGAGTTCATTAAATTTTCCTCTATGGATCATAAATTGCGTAGGAAGCTGGTAGATCTAGCTCGCATCAAAGGAGCAAAAATCTCTTTCCAAGCCCTTAGTGATGAGTTTCACCTCGGCTTGGATATGAAAACCAAGAAAGATCGCCTGATGATGAGTCGCCTCTTGGCAGAGATTTCTACTTACGAACACAACGAGGGGCGTCCGCTTTTGGGAGCCATTACCGAAACCAAAGGCAAAAAGGGGCGACATACCGATGAATTTTACAAGCTATGTGAAGAACTCGGCATGGGAGCGTGGGAGGAACTCAAAGAAAATCCTCAATTTCTCATCGATCAGCGCAACGCCTGCTATGACTATTGGCGCGAAGACGAGAATTACAAAGAACACCGTTATATCTACGATTACATCTAGTGCTTACGGAGCGTTGTCAGACGCCCCGGCTGCTTCGGCAGCCGGGGCGTTTGGGTTTTTGGTGCTGGCCCACAAAACATAGCCGGTGCGGAGGTCAGTTTCTGTGAGCGAAGAAAATTGCCCTGCGAGCCGCGCCGGCAGGGCAGTGGCTGGAAGTAGCTCCGGCTCGACCAGCCGACTCGACCAGTCCTTTTCTGCTAGCAAGGCCTGATACTGGGACAAGCGGAGTCGATTCTGGCTTTGGAAGCGATTTTCGAGCCAGCGCCATTGCCAGGGCTCGTACCGGAGAAAATGGAAAGCCGGTAAACGCGCATCGGTGTAGGAATAATGGTCCACCATGTCGATGTAATGGCTCATGCAGCCGCCCGGCCGCAAGGCCCGGTAGCAGGCCGCAAACAAGCCCGGCAATTGCCCGGCGGGTACATGCTCCAGCGTATTGTTGCTGGTCACCAAGTCTAAGCTGCCCGGAGGCAGCGGCCCTTCCCCTTGGCGGTCGGCCTTGAGGTCGATCCCCAATTCGCCCAGCCTTTGCTGCCAGGAATAAGAGGGCGGCTGCTCCAGGGCAGCGAGCCGCTGCGGGAGATAGCCTGGCAGCCATCGCTTGAGATGGCCGCCAGCGGCGGCACTCAGTAGGGCCTCCACCAATTCGCCCAGCAGCGCTTCCCGCCAAAGCGGACGCAGGTCGGTGCTCACCACCCGGTCGCAGCCACAGAGGTACAGGCCCAGCGGCACCACCGGGTACCAGCCCGTGCCGATTTCCCAGATGGTTTGGGGGAGGGAGGAAGGCGGAGCGCCCTCGTGCCAGGCGCGCAGGTGCCTGCTTACGTGGGCCAGGCGGTCTTGCAAGAAAACCTCACCCAGCGCCAGGCTGCCCCAGCCTTGTCGCTGCAGCCAGTGCTGTACCTGCCTCCCTCCCGGCAGCAAAGAAAGTCCTTTCTGAACGCCTGCTTTGATGCGCCAATCCATAAGCCGTGGGTTTTTCAGCCTACAACAGCGCCTGCAAGTCCACCGCATCCAGGGATTTGTACATATCTTCCTCCACCTGGATGATGTCATCCGACAGCTGCGCCTTCTGTCGCTGGAGATTCAGGATTTTCTCCTCAATGCTTTCCTCGGTGATGAATTTGTAGTAAAAGACCGTTCGCTTCTGCCCGATGCGGTGGGAGCGGTCGATGGCTTGGCTCTCCACGGCCGGGTTCCACCAGGGATCCAAAATGAAGACATAGTCCGCGGCGGTCAGGTTGAGGCCTACTCCGCCCGCTTTGAGGCTGATGAGAAATACCTGGATGTTTTTATCCTCCTGAAAGGTATCTACCTGGGCCTGCCGGTCTTTGGTGCTGCCGTCGAGGTAGTTGTAGCGGATTTTGTCCCGGTCCAGGTCCTTCTTCAGCAGTTGGAGCATCTTCACGAATTGGGAGAAGATCAGCACCTTGGAGTCTTCGCGCTCAATCACCTGCATCAGCAAGCGCTTCATTTCCAGGTACTTGCCTGATTCGTTGAGCTTGAACTTCTCGGCGTCTACCATTTTAGGGTGGATGGCAATCTGCCGCAGCTTTTGCAGCCCGGTCAGGATGTTAAGTTTATTTTTCTTCCATTCTCCCTGCGTAATCAACTCCATCAGGTAATTGCGGTAGGTATTACGGGTTTCTTCGTAAAACTCCCGCTGTCCCGGGGTCATCTCGCAGTAGTGCAATTGCTCTACTTTTGGCGGCAACTCCCTCTCCACCTGGTCCTTGCGGCGGCGCAAGATGAAAGGATAAATGATGCTACGCAGCTTGGCCGAGCGCTTGGCATCTTTCTCCTTCTCGATAGGAATGACATAGAATTTTTTGAAAAACGCCTCCGACCCCAACAAGCCAGGGTTGAGAAACGTCATTTGCGACCAGATGTCCATCACGGTGTTTTCGATCGGGGTACCGGTGAGGGAAAGTTTGTGGCTACACACCAATTTTCGGATGGCCTTGGCAGTTTTAGAATCTGGGTTTTTGATGGTCTGGCTCTCATCCAGCACCACATAGTGGAAGGGGTAATCCTTGAGCAGGCTGATGTCTTGACGCACGATGCCGTAGGTGGTGAGGATGAGGTTGAAACCGGCAAATACCTCGGCATTCTTGCTGCGATTCACCCCGGTATGGATGTAGACCTTGAGGTCCGGGGCAAATTTTTCCGCCTCACTCTTCCAGTTATAGATGAGGGAGGTCGGCAGCACAATCAGGGAAGGGCTGCTGTTGCCCTCCTCATACTCCTTGAGGAGCAACGCCAGGGTCTGCAAGGTTTTGCCCAGGCCCATGTCATCGGCGAGGATACAGCCCATCTGCTGCTCCTTCATAAAATGCAGCCAATCGTAGCCCCGCGCCTGGTACTGCCGCAAGGTGGCATTGAGGCCCGTGGGCAGAGTTGTCGCCGGGATTTCGTCCAGGTTTTCGATGGCCCGGGCCAGGCGGGAGGTATTGTTTTTCTGCTGGGATAAATTCAACAGCGGAGCTTGGTACTTCTTGAGCCTGAGGGTGTCATCTTGCTGATGCTGAGAAACTTCTAGCAAGTGACGAAAATCAGAAAACCACTCTTCAGGCAAAATGGCTACCGTGCCATCCGGAAGTTTATATTCCCGCTGGCTACGCAAAATGTGCTGGCGAAACTTGATGAAAGGAATCAGGAAATTGCCGATGTGGACCATCGCCTTCACATCGAACCAGTCCCCGGCTTCGGTGGCTTCCATCTCAATGCGCGGCCGACCGAGGTTGATGCGGTAAGCTTCACTTTCCTGCACGATTTCTACCCCGGCTTGCTGCAGGGCTTGGCCGTGTTTGGAAAGCCAGGCGAGGCCGGCTTCTTTCTCCACGTATTCCCAGGGGGTGAGGCTGTTAAGGTTGGGGGTAAAGGGCTCGAAGAAGTCGCGCATGTTTTTCTCGGCCACCTCGTCCCGCTCAATGCGGTAAAAAGTAAAGTCGTCACCGTCGCGTTCAAAAATGGCTTTGGCAGTGCCAGCTTCCTTCAGCTCAAAGCGAAATTCTCCGTAGTGGACCAACTGCTTGAAGCAAAAACTGCTGTTGTCGATTTCCACGACCTGGAGTGAAAAGGAGGGGGACTCCCTCACCGGGTGAATCTCAAACCCCCGGGGCAACACTTTGTACTTCTCCACGATCTGAAGCACGAATTTTTGGAAATATTCTACCTCTTTCTCTTTGGGGATGCGGATGTTTTCCCGCTCGAAAAAGGCGCGGATTTTCTTGCCTTCTACCTGCTGCTTGAAGGTAAACAATTCCCCATCGAGGAGCATCCAGGCCGGTTCGAGGCAAATCATCTTGGCCCCCTGAAATTGGAACTTGAGCAGCTCCCCGTGCAGCTTGATGGTGGGATAATAGATGGTTTCGCGGTCCCGGCGTTTGAAGTGAAACAGCACAGTCGCCTGCTCGTCCAGGACCTGGATCTCAATCTGGGCCGGATAGCCATCTTTGCCCATGGTAAAGACATGCCGGTCGGTGAGCTGGGGCAGAATCTTGGCCAGCCGCCGGTGGATGTATTGCTGGACTAGCTTTTCCAGCTCGCCACTAAGTTTGGTAGTATAGAAGGTGTGCTCATCACGGGGGTCGCCCCCAAAATGTTTGACCACATATCGCGGATGGGTCTCGGAAATGAGCTTGACGAGCTTGCGGTCTTTGTCGTCGAGTTTTTCCGCGAACTGCTCCATGTTATCAGGGTAAAGGCCCTGATGCACCAGGCTAAGGGTGCCGTTGGGAAGTTCTTGGACCACATGACCGGTCACGAGGTAGGCAAAGTACTCGTGGTGATAGATGGAATAGACGATCCGGTAGGGTAAAGTGGTGTCGACCAGTCGCATACTAAAAACAGGAGGTAAAACAAGTAAGCTTGCAGATGGAAAAGGGAAAGACAAATTAAACCAAGCTACAATATATACATCTTTCCTGATATGGGAGAATTTTTTTGAGGAAAACGCAAAGAACCCTGCCAAAGCTTGGGGAATTCATGGCAGGGAGCTAATTTGTTTATCGCTTTCCCTGCCGGTTTTCAGGAAAATCCAGGGTTCGTTCTCTTGCTTGCCTTTGTCACGTTTACCTTTCTATTATGCGCCAGTTTCTACTAAGTTTCTTTCTGCTGGGGTGGTGGGCGCTCGCTGCCCAACCCATTGTCGACCAGAGCAGCCTGCCCACGGCGGGCTACGAAGGCTACCGCAGCGTGGCAGATACCCTTCTGCCATCGGCCGCCCTGACAGCAGGCGCCAACCAGACTTGGGATTTTACAGGATTGAGTCCAGTGAGCCAGCTTCGGGACAGCTTCATCGCCCGGGCTGCCGCGCCGTTTTCCCTCAGCTTTCAGTTCCCCATTGCCGCCAACCTCGTGCGGGTGCAAGGGGCTTCCGCTGCGCCGGTCCCGGTCCCTGTGGACCAGGCCTACGAATTTCAGGCGGTGACCAGCGATGCCTACATCTCCTATGGCACCGGGGTTATTTTGTCGGGCTTGCCTTTGGCCTTGGTCAATGATCCCCCAGACACTTTGCTGGACCTGCCCCTGACCTTTGGGCAGCAGGACTCTTCCTACACCCAAGCCGAGCTCACGGTGCCGGGCCTGGTCTACCTGCGGCGGGAGCAGGCCCGTAGCTACGAAGTCGACGCTTGGGGCGACCTGCAGACACCATTTGGTACTTTTTCTTGTTTGCGCGTAGCCTCGACCCTGTATGCCTTCGACACGCTGAGTTTTGACACGCTGCAAATCGGGCAGCGCCGCGACGGGCAGCAGCAGTTTCAGTGGTGGAGCCCCACCCTGCCGGTGCCGGTCATGGAGGTGATCCTGCCGACAGCCACGGCCCCGGGAGGAGGCCTTTCCGGGGTGACCTATGCCGATTCTTTGCGTGTGTTTGACTTGGTGAGCCGCGAGCAACGCGCGTCCGCCCCTGCCCTGCGCCTGTTTCCCCAGCCTGCGAAGGACCGGGTAAGCATCGAAGCGGGCGCCGGTGGTTCGGGCTGGACCCTGGAAGTTTTTGACCAGCAGGGCCGCAGGCAGAGAACGTGGCAGCTAGGGCCTGGCTTGCAGCAATTGGATGTTTCCAACCTGCCTGCCGGTCTGTACGAGGTACGGGCCCGCATGGGAGAAACCTGGCGTCAGGGGCGTCTCTTAATCACCCGCTGAGTCAGGGCACTGGACCGGGATCATGTAATATTCAGCAGATTGTGGCTTTTTTTTGGTCGCCAGGGACCGTATTTATGTGGCCTGATAGCTCTCACCCCATGAACTACTCCGGGAAACCCCTCAAACAACTGGAGAAAAACACGCATTCATGACCCATCGCTCTCTTCCATACCTGTGTGGCAAAAAGCTCCGCATGCTTTGGCTAGGCCAGACTTCGGAAGTGCTTCCACCGGTAAAAAGCACCCTGGCAGCGGCTGGAGCCGAGATAGAATTTAAAATGACCGAGAATAGGTACACTTTTTTAAGGCACTTGATTGATTTTGTTCCTCACCTAATCCTGGCTGACCATGCCCTGAAGCCCTTCACCGATTGGCAAGCCCTCACGCTGGTCCGGCGGGCTTACCCCGACATTCCTTTTATTGTCGTAGCGGGTAAAAAAGAAGCGGCCGCTATCACCCAGCTCATCATGGCCGGGGCCACCGGCGTGGTCTGGAAAAGCCACCTCGACCTGCTGCCTGGGACCCTAGACCGGGCCCTGGGGCTTCATCATCAAAACAGTACCCAGCTGACCACCATGCGGTTGCTCCGGCAGATCGAAAATAACATAGCCGAGCTGAAACAGCTCCAGGCTTTTATGTCGGGTGGAGAAGCCCATCCCGAAACCTTCCCCGGACAGGTGCTCAGTGAAATCGGCCAGTCTCTGGACTACCTCCTCCGGCTGAAAGCCAGCCTGCGCGCCAAACAGTTATCCTGAACTTCAGTCTTTTTTCTTTCTTTTTTTCTTCTTCTTCTCTTTCGACTCAGTAGCTTCCCTGCTGGGATTTTCCCGGCTGGTCTGATCGTAAAGGGTTTTCAGGAAATCGGTGAGCCCGGCTTTGGGATTTTTGTGGGTAGAGACAAAGGTAGTGATGCCACGGTGTTCCAAGACCCGCTCCTGAATGGGATTGGGTTTGATGAGCAGCATGAACGATTTGGGCTTGGCGTCGGTGTTGTTGGCCTGCTCCCAGAGTTTGTTGAGCTTGTAGAGCAGAAAGCGAATGTTGATGTCGGAGAGGCTGTAGCCGATAAACAGGATGGATCGCCCCAGCACGTCGGCCCGCAGCTTAATGTCGAGGGGGGTCTCGAAATCCAAGCGGTCAAAGTAGCTGGTCTCAGTCAGAACAATAGAGGAATCGTTGTCGAAGTCTCCGTGAAACTTGACGATCTGGGTCAC
>CAZIVQ010000005.1:0-18870 GCA_964542415.1 uncultured Bacteroidia bacterium
CGGATAAGCCCCCTTTTTGAGGCACGCAGAGGGGAAAGAGGACGCAGAGAAATACCGAATTTCTCCCCCTCTGCGTTCTCCCTAACCTCTGCGTGCAAACAATCAGGCAGCTCCATAGAAATACCGATTTTCTCCTCCTCTGCGTTCTCGCTAACTTCTGCGTGCAAATAATCAGGCAGCCCCCTGCTCGCGTCTGATTTCATCAGGTGCGAGCGGGGGGTAGCGCCATAAAAAAAGCCCGCCCAGAAAGGGGCAGGCCATGACTTAAGGCAAATACGATACTTCCAAGGTGGAAAGAACTATTCGTGGGGAGAAAAAAAGTGGGCCGGAACACAGAGGCTCCGACCCGAGATTCCCCCATTTAAGTCGTGGACTCACCTGTAGGCAAAAACAAAAATCAGGTGAGGTAATATGTCAAGCTTCTTCAGAGAAGCGTTTGGCTCGAAAAGTGGGCCGGAGTATAACCTCCGACCCGAGATTCCCCCATTTAAATTCTTAATCCCTGGCCACGGAAGGTTTCATCGGAAGGGGAGCGTTGCGGAGGGGCAACAAAGCCGATAAACCAGAAAAAGGTGGAGAAAGTGGGCCGGAGCAGAACTCCGACCCGAGATTCCCCCATTTAAGCCTTTGCCCGGTTGGGCGTAGTTTCGTGAAGCAGCCTCTATAAAAGCTAACGAAGCAGGCTACAAAAAAGATGGTGGGAAGGGGGCCGGAGTTTGATCTCCGACCCGAGATTCCCCCATTTAAGTCATTATTTCGTTATAACCACCAGGTATTTGGAGGTCTGCCAGAATCGCTCAGGATCTTCGATTTCCAGGCTGGCTACGTTGTTATTTTCCTCATTGAAGCTGTAGGAACCCGAAGGATGATCCGTGATTAACTCAGCTTTCTTGGTAGAAACCGGGATAGAATAAATCTCTGTGATGTCGATCGGGGTAAAGTCCTTGGGATCAAAGTCAGAGGAGAGGGTCTTAGTCCCACCAATAAAGCCCAGGAAAGCTCCTTCTTTGGACAGGATATTTTTTTCTTTCAGCTCTTTAGCCGTTCCAGAAATGTAGTAGGCGGTGTTCAAAGCTGCGCGCTGGGCGCGGATCCGGGCTTGTTGTGCTTCTAAGCTGTCGCTTTGGGTAGTTAGCCGGTTCGACTGCCGCTCGTTGATGGCGGCGAGGTTGGTTGAGGCTTGGCTCAAGGTATCTACCTTGCGGTTGAGGGAAGCAATGGTGAAATCCATTTCTACCAAACTCTCTTTCAGGGAGGCTATTTGGGTATCCTTTTCATTCAGGCTTTTCTTGAGGTTAGCCACCATGCGGCGAAACTGGCCCACCTGACCGTCGGAAGCTTCCAGTCTTTGGTTCAGCTCATCAATGATGTTGCGGTTTTGGTCCAGCAGGTCATTGATGGCCTGGATATCGTCGAGGATGGTTTCCTTGCGCGTTTCTTTGCGCATTTCAGGATCCCCGGCATTCATCGCGATGAGGTCTTCTTTGGCCTTGATTTCTTGCAGGTTCTGGTCGAAGGCATTAAAAGAAGCCATGAAGCTATTTAGCAAAGAATCTTGTTCTTGATTTGCATCCATCAATTGCTGGTTCTCAGCTTCGAGCTTCTTGATCTTCCCTTGGTTGCAGCTAAACAAAGCCATTACCGGGATGAGCAAGATGATCCATAAATATTTCATAGCTAAAGGGGCTCTAGTTTCTGTTTTTTTGATGACTCAGGTGTTATTCTGCGTCTTCTATAGTTAACTGTTCAAAGCCTGTTCCAAAATGAGAAAAAGATATAACTAGCTGATCGTCAAAGATTTTACCAGGGTGCCAACCTCCCCTTTTCTCCCTAATCGAGAAAAGGCTTCCCAAAATGAGAAGGCCTTGCGCATTCTGTCAAGATTGAAAAAGTCCAGGGACGGGTTTGCAGGGAACGGAGGAGCCCTGGCAACCCACCTCCCTGCCCGGGCCGAACTTGACGCCACAACAGCCGCCCCGCTATTACGGGACTTGGCGGCAGGGGCTTTCTGGGCCTATTTGATCAGGACAAGGGCCATTGATCCAGCGCAGGAGCCAATGAATACTATGGTAAAATATTGATAGACAGGGGCTAAAGGGGCGAAGTGATTTTTTTCTCAAAAAAAGCCTATTCTGAGTGAAACAAAGCCAGTACGCCTCCGTTTTAATAGTAAAGCTATCTATTTAGATCAATATGCTATTCGATAGTAAGTTTTGCTTTAACGCCTTATGCATTTCCTTAGGTTAGTTTAGTTAGCGTTCTCTTTTTTACAAGCAGTCCGGTAGGGCAGAAAGAAGGCCTCCTGATCATTCTTCTTTTTTCTACACCGGGTAGATCAAGCGTTCTCTTTATTCTCTGTTTGTCATGCGACCCTGTTTCAGAGAGATCTGAATTTTCGCTCGCCGGCTGCTTTTTTTCGCTTTCAGCCTATCTAAATAACATACACACATTCGTTCTTTTCTCTATATTCTCAACAGCCTAATAAGCTGCCGATAAGCCATCCAGGTGAGAGGCAGTCAGGTTGTAGAATTAGATGGTAGTTTAATGTTGATGGAGGACCCCTTGCCCATTTCGGGCAAGGGCTTTTCTTTTTTGGGGAAGCCTGGCTGCTGCCTTAGTAAAGGAGAGAAAATAGCCAGTGATGGAATAGGTTATTTTTGATCCTTTACTTAGTTCTGGGGCTTGGCTTTGCCCCGCAGCAGCAGCCAATAAAGGGCAAAGCTCCCACCCATCATCCCGCCAAAAATCAGGGCCTGCATGGGGTAATAGATCACCAGGGCCACCACGGCCACGCTAGCAATCAGGAGGGCTATCCCCGGAAACCAGGGGTAAAACGGAACGCGGAAGGGCCTCGGCAGCTCCGGTTCTCGCTGCCGCAGGCGAAAGAGCGCCACCATAGAAATGATGTACAGGCTCAGGGCCCCAAAGCAGGCGACGGTGATGATGTCGCCGGTGCGCCCCGTGAGCAAAGCGATGATGCCGATGGCCATGTTGAAAAGCAGGGCGTAGGCCGGGGTGCGGCGGCCCGAAAGGATTTTGCCAAGCAGGGCCGGGGCAAAACCCACCCGGCCAAACTCGAAGGTGGCCCGCCCCGCAGCGAGGATGATGCCATGGAAAGAGGCCACCAGCCCAAACAGGCCAATGGTCACCACGGTGGTGTACAGCCAGTGGCCTTCGCCCACCACCTGAGCCAAGGCCAGCGGCAGGGGAGAATCGGAGGTCATGATCTCGCCATCAACCCCCGGCACGGGACTGCCGGTAGGGTAGACGACGGTTTCCCAGCCATTGACCCCCACCGAGCTGATGAAGGTCAACGCACAAAGGGTGACCAGGGTCAGGATGGCCGAGCCGAAGCCGATGAGCACGTTGCGCTGGGGGTTGATGGTCTCTTCGGCCACGTTGGCCACGCCCTCAATGGCCAGGTAAAACCAGATGGCGAAAGGGAGGGCCGCAAAGGCGCTGCCGCCTTCGGGAAAAGCCCGGGCACTCAAGTCGGCCCAGCTAAAGTCCGGCAGCACGGCTCCGGCAAAGATCAGCAGCCCGATCACGGCCACCACCGTCACCAGCAACTCAAAGCTAGCCGCCGCTTCTACCCCGTAGATGTTCAGCGCAGTAAAAATCACGTAGGCGACGATGGCAATGGGCAGAATCAGTTCGGCGCTGCTGAGGGAGCTGCCAAAGAAGATCAGCTCGTCAGGCAGAAACAGCTGAAAATAGGCCCCGATGGCATAGGCAATGGCCGGCGGGGCAAAGATAAACTCGATGTTTTGGGCCATGCCGCCCACAAAGCCCCAACCGGGCCCCAGGGCTTGGGTGGCGTAGTCAAACGCGCCGCCCGCCCGGGGAATGGCACAAGCCAGCTCGGTGTAGCTGAAAGTGAAGGTCAGGTACATCAGCGTGATGAAGGCCGTGGCGATGGCCAGGCCTCCCGTGCCGCCCTGGGCCAGGCCCAGGTTCCAGCCAAAGTACATGCCGGAGATGACGTAGCCGACTCCCAGGCCCCAGAGCATGACCGGGCCTAAGGTGCGTTTGAGTTCGGTGGGTTGTTGGGACATGAGAGGAGCGATTGGGCGACAAGCGGTTGGGCGATAAGCGATTTAACGACAAGCGATTTAACGACAAGTGATTGGGCGAGGAGCGATTGGGCGACAAGCGACTGAGCGACGAGCGATTGGGCGACAAGCGATTGGGTGACAAGCGACTGAGCGACAAGTGATTGGGCGAGGAGCGATTTAGCGACAAGCGACTGAGCGACAAGCGATTTAACGATAAGTGATTGGGCGAGGAGCGATTTAGCGACAAGCGATTTAACGACAAGTGATTGGGTGACAAGCGACTGAGCGACAAGTGATTGGGCGACAAGCGACTGAGCGACAAGTGATTGGGTGACAAGCGACTGAGCGACAAGTGATTGGGCGAGGAGCGATTTGGCGACAAGCGAAGGAGCAGGAGCTGCTGCCTGGTGAGCCTAATTCTCCCAGGCACCTTTGCAGGGGGTAGCCAGAGAGAGAATCGCAGCATGGAGGGGAGGGCAGGAGCAAGTTAGAAAAAAATGCGGGCATGTAGGGTCCGGACAGGAATAGATTTGATGAAAACCCGGAAAGTCCACAGTTTGTATTAAATATTTATCTCTAACCTCCCACCCATGCGTCTTTCCTTGCTCATTCTTCTGCTTACCCTCAGCTTCGCTGCCCGCGGGCAGTTTCTCACCCCGCAGTACCACATCATCCTTGCCCCCAACCTCTTCTACCTCGAATTGATGGGCAATGGAGACTACCTTTCGCTCAACTATGAGCAGGTATTTGCCCAGAGCGAATATGCCGGGGCGGGGGCGCGCTTCGGTTTCGGGCTTTTTCCCAAGGGCGACGGCCTGATCGACTACAACGTGCCGGTGACCATCAGCGGGTTTTTTGGAAAGGGAAATGTCTTTGGAGAAATCGGTGGGGGCGTGCGCCTGCACGCCGACTCGCGGGTGATGGAAATCGGGGGCGAAATCATTCCCACGGGCATCTTGGGCGTTCGCTACCACCCTGACCGCAGCGGGGGGGTCTTTCTCAAACTGGCCTATACGCCCTTCCTGGAAAGCGGGGCCCTCCGTCACCACGCTGGGCTGGCCATCGGCGTCGGCTTTGGCCGCTGACGAAGGCGCAAAGCATAACTTGCCTTGCATAACTTGCCTTTTTTCTCCCGCAAAGCCGCAATGCTGCAAATCGAAGATGGCGGCGTGCCGGCAGAAAAGACCTGATGGCCAGCAGTTTGTGTTTTTTGGCCCAAAATGAAAACCGGAAGGGTAATCTTCGCCTGTTACAAAGCATCAATTCGACATCATAAAACCACAAACCCCCCGCCTTTCACCCAGAAAGGCGGGGGGTTACGCATGGTGGTCTATCCAGCTAAAAATCTATCCGTCTCAGTCTCTAAACATCTAAACCTCTCAATCAAGCCGAAAAAGAGGTCCCACAGCCACAAGTACTCTTGGCGTTGGGGTTGATGAAGACGAAGCCCCGGTCATTGAGGCCGCGCTGGAAATCTACTTCCATGTCGTTGATGTAGAGGGTATGGCGTTTGTCCACCACCAAGGTCAGGCCGTCGATTTCGAAGCGGTCGTCGAAGTCGGTGACCTCATCGAAATCGAGCACATAACTCAGGCCAGAGCAACCGCCGCCCTTGACCCCTATCCGCAGCACTTTGCTGTCAGGGAGGCTTTCCCGCTCGCGAATGGCGTGGATTTCGGTAAGGGCATTATCGGTGAGTTTGATGGGGAGGGTAGTTACTTCAGACATGGCAGAAAGCTTATATTTTCATTGAATTAGCTAAAAAATCAACGTAAATTTAGCTAATTAGTTTGAAACGATCACACACATCCCGTTATGTCAAACGAAACTTCTGAATCCCTTTTCTCGCCCTTCCCTCCGGTGGAGGGCGCGAACTGGCGAGCCAACATCGAAAAAGACCTCAAGGGCAAGCCATTCGAATCGCTGGTGTGGCGTACCCTGGAAGGCTTTGACCTCCAGCCCTACTACCGGCGCGAAGACCTGGCCGCCGGAACCGACACCCCGCCCGGGGTATATCCCTTCCGCCGGGGCAACACCTTCAACGCTGCCGAACCTGGCTGGCAGCCAGTGCAAGAGCTGACGGCCGACCACACCGATGCTGCCCACCGTCTCGACGAGGCCCTGGCCGCTGAGGTACCGGCTTTTCGGCTGGTCAGTCAAGAAGACGAAGGAGTAGGGGACCTGCTCGGTCGGCTCACCCTCAAAGACCACGCAGTACACCTGCACTTGGCCCAAGAGCCCACCCTGACGGTGGCTGACCTCTACAGCAGCCTGGCTGGCCAAGGTATCGACCGCAAGCTACTGACCGGAACCTTGACCAACGACCCCATCTCGGCTGCTGCCGCCGCCGATCAGGCCGCTGAAACCGCCGCCTTGGGTCGCTGCGAAGCAGGGCTGGTCCACGCCTTGCCTTCGCCCTATCTCCGGGCCTTGGGACTCGACCTTTCCTATGTGGAGCATCAGGGAGGGACATTGGCCCAGCAGATCGCTTTTGGCCTTTCTACCCTTGTCGACTACCTGACTTTTTTCGAAGCAACGGGCAGCCAGCTCACCCGCGAGCAAGTGCTGGCCAACGTGGCCGTCACCTTTCCCACCGGCGGCAGCTTCTTCATGGAGGTAGCCAAGCTGCGGGCTTTCCGCATGCTCTACGCCCAGGTGGTGGCCCACTACGGCATTGAGGACCCGGAGCTACAATCGCCCTTCCTCATCGCCCGGACCTCCCGCTGGAACAAAGCCCGCTACGACCTGCACAACAACCTGCTGCGCAACACCACTGAGGCCATTTCAGCCATCGTAGGCGGAGCCAATGCCGTGGTGGTGGGGGCCTTTAACGAAGTCAACGGGGTGGAGACAGCCCAGTCGGCACGCTTGGCCCGCAACATCCAGGGGCTGCTGAAGTTCGAGTCCTACCTCAACCGCACCCAAGACCCGGCAGGGGGCGCTTACTATGTCGAGCAATTGACAGACGAACTCGCCCAGGCTGCCTGGAAGCTTTTCCAGGCAATCGAAAGCGAAGGCGGCTTTACGGAGAGCCTCGAAGCCGGCCACATCAGCGAGCGACTCGAAGCCGCGGCCAATGTCAAGCGAGACCGCCTTTCCAAACGCAAAGCAGTGCTGGTAGGGGTAAACCAATACCCCAACACCAGCGAGATACAAGCGCCGCCCTCAGAAGCGCCGCCCTACGCCCGTGCGGCCGACGCCTTCGAGATGATCCGCTACCGGGTCGATGCCCTGGCCCGGGCCGGTAAGCGGCCGCAGGCTTTCTTGCTCGCTTTTGGCGACCTGCGCATGCGCAACGCCCGCTTACAATTTAGCCGCAACTTGCTGGGCGTAGGCGGCCTGGAAGGGGTAGAAACAGCCACTCCCGACGACCTGGAGGCTTCGCTGCAAGAAGCGGTGGCCCTCAAACCGGCCGTGGTGGTGCTTTGTGGTGGCGACCCCGATTATTTTGAAGCGGGCAAAACGGTTATCGCCCGCCTGCGTGAAGCATTGCCTGGCGCTCAGCTTCTGTTGGCGGGTAAACCTGAAGGCTGGCAAGACCTCGGCGTCGATGAGGCCATCTTTGCCGGGCAGGACGCCGTGGCGTTTTTGGCCCAACTCACCAGTAAGGTGCTGGGCTAAGGATGCAGAGCCTACAACCCGAGCAGTGGACCCATTTGGTGGGGGCAGAATTATTTTTCTCGCCCCAGTGGCTAGCTCCTGAAGTGGCGGCTACGCTGATGGAAACCCTGGGCAGGGAAACGCCCTGGCGAGAGGAGACGATCAAGCTCTTTGGCAAGGAAGTGCAGCAGCCACGGCTAACGGCCTGGTATGGCGACGCGGGTTGTGCCTACACCTATTCGGGGCTGACCTTGCAGCCACAGCCCTGGACCGATACCCTGAGCGAGTTGCGGAGGGCGGTAGAAAAAGCCGCCGGTAGTCCTTTCAATAGTGTCTTGCTCAACCTCTACCGCGACGGAAAGGACAGCATGGGCTGGCACAGCGACGACGAGCCAGAGCTAGGAAAGCATCCGGTGATCGCCTCGCTCAGCCTGGGCGAGACCCGCCGCTTTCACCTGCGGCATCGCGGGGACCGCTCGGTTTTGCCCCTCCGGCTCGACCTGCCTGCAGGCAGCTTGCTGATCATGGCCGGGGAAACCCAGCACCACTGGCAGCATCGCCTGTCCAAGACCCAGCGGCCCGTGGGGCCACGCATCAACCTGACGTTTCGCTATTTGGCTTGAGCGGCAGTGATTTAAATCATCTTGCACCGCGTCTGATGGCTGATTATTTTACCTGAACCCAACAAACACACCCATATCTCATGCGTCCTGACTTCAGCAAGCTCTCATTTCGTCCCACCCCCGGTTCAGGGCAAGCACCCGGCTCAGGGGAGGTATTTGAAACCCCGGAAAAAATCCCCGTCAAACCCCTCTACACGTCTGGAGACCTGCAAGGTCTGGAACATCTGGACTATGCCGCCGGCATTCCGCCCTTTTTGCGGGGACCCTATTCGACGATGTACGCCACCCGTCCCTGGACCATCCGGCAGTACGCGGGGTTTTCCACGGCCGAAGCCTCCAACGCTTTCTACCGCCGCAACCTCGCCGCCGGCCAAAAGGGCCTCTCGGTCGCTTTTGACCTGGCGACCCACCGCGGCTATGACTCCGACCACGAGCGGGTGCAGGGCGATGTGGGCAAAGCTGGGGTAGCCATTGACACGGTGGAGGACATGAAAATTCTCTTCGACCAAATTCCCCTCGACCAGATGTCGGTATCGATGACCATGAACGGGGCGGTGGTTCCGGTGATGGCTTTCTTTATTGTGGCGGCAGAAGAACAGGGCGTCGAACAAGCCCTATTGAGCGGCACCATCCAAAACGACATCCTCAAAGAGTTCATGGTGCGCAACACCTATATCTATCCGCCGGAGCCGAGTATGCGCATCATCGGAGACATTTTCTCCTACACTTCGCAGCACATGCCCCGCTTCAACTCCATTTCCATCAGTGGTTACCACATGCAGGAAGCCGGGGCCACGGCCGACCTCGAATTGGCCTACACCTTGGCCGACGGGCTTGAGTACCTGCGCCGGGGCGTGAAATCGGGCTTGGACATCGACTCATTTGCTCCGCGACTGAGTTTCTTCTGGGCGATTGGGATGAATTTTTTCATGGAAATCGCCAAGATGCGGGCCGGACGCATGCTTTGGGCCAAACTGGTCAAGCAATTCGACCCCAAAAACGGCAAGTCCATGTCCCTGCGCACCCACTGCCAGACCTCGGGCTGGAGCCTGACCGAGCAAGATCCGCTTAACAACGTGGCCCGTACCTGCATCGAGGCCATGGCGGCGGCCTTTGGCCACACCCAATCGCTACACACCAACAGCTTCGACGAGGCCATTGCCCTGCCGACGGACTTTTCGGCGCGCATTGCCCGCAACACGCAGCTCTACCTGCTGGAGGAAACCGATCTTACCCGGGCGGTCGATCCCTGGGCGGGCAGCTACTACGTGGAGCGGCTGACCCATGAATTGGCGCACAAGGCCTGGGAACTGATCGAGGAGGTCGAGTCTTACGGCGGCATGGCCAAGGCTATCGAAGAGGGCATTCCCAAGATGCGCATTGAGGAAGCGGCCACCCGCAAGCAGGCCCGCATCGACTCGGGCCGCGATGTGATCGTGGGGGTAAATCGCTTCGAGACCGACGAGGAGCCGGATTTCGATATCCGGGATGTGGACAATGCCGCCGTACGGGAGTCGCAGATACGCCGCATTGAGGAGGTGAAGGCAAGCCGTGATCAGGAGAAGGTAGAGGCCGCGTTACAAGCGATCACCAGCGCAACGCGCAGCGGCGAAGGCAACCTGCTTGCCCTGGCCATAGAAGCAGCCCGGGTACGCGCTACCTTGGGCGAAATTTCGACGGCCATTGAGGAGGTAACGGGTCGGTTTCAGCCGGCCATTCGATCTGTCTCGGGCGTGTACGCGCAGGAGGTGGGCAAGGACGAGGTCTTTGCCGAGGCGCGGAGCCTGGCCGATGAGTTTGCCCGCGTCGAGGGGCGTCGCCCCCGCATGATGGTGGCCAAAATGGGCCAGGATGGCCACGATCGGGGGGCCAAAGTGATCTCCACCTCGTTTGCCGACCTCGGCTTTGACGTGGACATCGGGCCGCTCTTCCAGCTACCCTCAGAGGTAGCGCGCCAAGCCGCCGAAAATGACGTGCATGTGGTGGGGATCTCGTCGCTGGCCGCAGGCCACAAGACCCTGGTTCCTCAACTGATCGGGGAGCTTAAAAAGCTCGATCGGGGGGATATCCTCGTGGTGGCCGGAGGCGTCATTCCCCAGCAAGACTATGACTTTCTGTTTAAGGCAGGGGTAGCGGGTGTTTTTGGACCGGGGACCATCATTCCTGAGGCCGCCATCAAAATCCTCAAGCAGATGCTGGGTGAAGGGGAGCCGGTTTGAAATCAGATATTGAGATTTTGAGAGGTGAGATATTGAGACCAGGGGTTACCTTGCCGGGTTCGGAGACCCGGCTAACGGCAGGCTATAATTTTTGCTTCGCAAAAATGAACGAGAGCTAGGTCTCGAGGTTAAGACAAAAAAAGCCCTGCTTCGAGCTCGAAGCAGGGCTTTTCATACGGAGGATCTAAAGGTCCTATTCGAAGGTAATTTTTTCGTGCTCGTCTGCTTGGTAAGGCTCTCCTTTGAGGAGAGCTTTGCCCATTTTGAAGAGGTGAACTGCCTTATTGCTGCTTGCATCCCAATACTCAGCTTCTTCTGGCACGACCCTGAGCAGAGCTATATTGGGGTCATCGAGCCCTTTGGGAAACCAGGCTTTCACAGCTGTGGAATAGTAATCTTCCATGACGGCCCGATCTTGGATCAGGTAAGCGGTGCCGGTTACCGAAAGGTAATCCTGCTGGTTAGGGGAAGCATAAGAAACATTCACATTGGGGTAGCGCTTCATTTCATCCACCTTACCGGAAGAGGCGCTAGTAAAAAACCAGAGCACCCCTTTGTCGTCTACTTTGGTGGTGTACATCGGGCGACTGCGCAAATGCTCATCTGGACTTTGGGTGACGAGCATGCCTGTTTTGATGTCTTTGATGAGGGTCTGATAGGTCTGTATGGGGGCAGTTTTCATTTGAGTCATATTTTTAGAGATGAGAGATGAGAGATGAGAGATGGGAGAAAGAGTCTATCTGGCTTTGAATGACAGCGGGTAGCGGGTGGCGAAAGGGCGCTAAAGATCAGGCGGAAATTTTTTCTAACTTGGTAAGCCGGTCTAAGTCTACGCTGATCTGGGTGGCTTGCTCTTGCAGCAGATGCTGCACCGGTTTAGGGAGGTTATCCCCTTCCAGAATGATCTCATAGTTTTTCAGGGTAGTTTTTTCCCCCCGGAGGCATTCCTTAAGGAGAGCTTCTTCTCCTTTGGCAAAAGAAGCCCTGATATCCATCCAAGTCCGATGGATATCCGCTTGCAGGCTGGTGCCTTTGTCAGGCTCTCCGCCCAAGCGGGCAATCTCGCGCTTGATAGTTTTACCATAGGCTTTCCGATTCTGTGATATGTGCCGGAACAAGCTGGCAAGGGCTTCATTTTCTACCTTATCTGCTGCCTCTAGGTAGCCATGTTCAGCGTCATGGGCGCGGGTTAGCAAGGTATTCAATTCTTGGATAGTTAATTTGTGGGAAGCCATGGTGTATGTAGTTTTTAAGTGAAAAGATACAGGCTAATCTTCTTGGATTATCTCCCGTTCGAGCGTAACAGGCGTACCAAAAAGCAAGGCAGAAAAAGATTGCCTTTTGTTGAAATGCATTGAAGATCAGCTTGTTACTATTAGGAACGCAGCTGAGAATACAGAGTTTCACCTAATGGGTACAAATCCGGATTTCTCTTTTCGATGGCAAGCGGGGTTGGTTGATGACAAGGAGAAAAGATCGCCAACATTTTGCCTGATGCAGAAGTTAGCCTGTCTAAACTAAAAATCACTCCCCCATGGCTTCAACTGCTGCCAAAAATGTATTGGGAACCACGTTGCAGGACTGCTCCCAAGATCCCGTCACAGGCTTTTATCGCGACGGCTGTTGCCACACTGGCCCCAATGACACCGGGCGCCACGTGGTCTGTGCGCGCATGACAGCTGAATTTCTGGCTTTTTCCCGCAGCCGGGGCAATGACCTCACCCAAGTCATCCCTCAATTCAATTTCCCCGGCCTCAAGCCCGGCGATCGCTGGTGTCTGTGTGTTTTACGCTGGAAGGAGGCTTGGGAGGCAGGCGTAGCTCCGCCCGTGTTGCTCGCTGCTACCCATGAAGGGGCCCTGCGCCATGTGACCCTCGAAGCTTTGCAGGCCCACGCCTTGGATAGCGTCAATTGAGGCCTCAGGAAACGCCTGAGGATGTGGCAGATATGGGCCTTCTTTTCATGTATACGAATTTTTCTATGTTTTTTGAAAAACTGAAAACTTTCAAAGCTTTTTGTCAGTTCAAAATTGTATGAAATTTAAACGAGGTATTTTGTGGCTGCGAAATGATCTGCGTTTGCACGATCAAGAAGCGCTGTACCGAGCCGTAGCTAATTGCGAGGAAATTTATCCCGTATTTTGCCTAGATCCGCGGCAGTTTGCGGAAGATCAGTTTGGATTTCAGAAGACAGGGCCTTTTCGTACCCAATTCCTCAAGGAAAGTCTTGAAGACTTGCACCAGCGCCTGAAAGAAAAAGGAAGTACGCTGATTCTGCGCCAGGGTAAGCCGGAAGAGGTGCTGCCCGCTTTAGTGGCCGAAGGAGAGATCGAAGCGGTATTTGCTCATAAAGAAGTGACAGCCGAAGAGGTGCAGGTCGAAACAGCCGTCGAGAATGCGTTATTCAAAGCAGGGATTTCCCTGAATTTATACTGGGGCAGTACTCTCTATCATTTGGAGGATTTGCCTATGCCCATGAATGCGCTGCCAGATGTATTTACCCAGTTCCGCAAGCAGGTAGAAAAAATGGCTTCGGTACGGGAGCTCTTTCCTACACCCGCTGCTATCTCGACCCAGACAGCTCTTTTTAAGTCCGATATTTTCCCCTCATTTGAGGCCTTGGGGCAAACAGCTCCAGTGCCAGATGAGCGGGCGGTACTGCCATTCAAGGGAGGAGAAATTGCAGGAATTGAACGTTTGCAGGATTACTTCTGGGAAAAAGATTGCCTGAAGACTTACAAAGAAACCCGCAATGGTTTGCTCGGGTCAGATTATTCCTCCAAGTTTTCGGCTTGGCTGGCTTTGGGCTGCTTGTCGCCGCGCTATATTTATCAAGAAGTAAAGCGCTACGAGAAGTTGCGCAAGAAAAACAGTTCCACCTACTGGTTAATCTTTGAGCTTATCTGGCGCGACTATTTTCGTTTCGTGTCGCACCGCTATGGCAATGATCTCTTCAAAGTGGGAGGCATCAAGCGAGAAAGCCGCAAGTGGTCGCAGCATGCGCAGCGCTTCGAAGCCTGGAAAAACGGAGAAACTGGCGTGCCCTTCGTGGATGCTAACATGAAAGAATTGTTGCATACCGGTTTCATGTCTAACCGGGGACGGCAGAATGTGGCCAGTTTTCTGGTCCGGGACCTCGGCCTTGACTGGCGCATGGGAGCAGCCTGGTTCGAATCGCAGCTTGTCGACTATGACGTCTGTTCAAACTGGGGCAATTGGAACTATGTTGCTGGTATAGGTAACGATCCGCGCGAGGACCGCTACTTCAACACCGTTTCACAGGCCCGTCGCTACGACAGTCAAGGAGAATACATCAAAACGTGGCTCCCTGCTTTGCGAGGGTTGTCCTCTAACATGGTCCATGCCCCTTGGGAGCACCGCGACCAAGCCCTGAAAGCGCATGGGGTAGAGCCAGGGGTTGATTATCCGCGCCCCATTATCTCCTGGGGTAAAGCGCATGCTAAGCACCATTGACAGGCATTTCTTCCCTGCCACGCCTTTTTTTACCGTGTCCGGAGGCAGGTCTTTGTATTGAGGGTTATTTACAAGCACAGTTTACGCTTTTGGCGTCTGTCAGCCTGATCCTCCGGACTTGGTAACGATTATGGATGTTGGTTAGTGATGGATGGGATGTCAGTGGGGGGCGAAAGCCCCTCACTGCGCCCCGGTCGGTTCGCCGGCCGGGGCGTTTTTTTTGAGATATTGGGATAGAGGACTGGGAAGTGTAAAGGTGGGTGCTGCTTACAGGTAGGCGCTGCGCGTTTGCCTTGACCACCAGCAGGGCTGTCAAAAACCCTACTTTTGCCTTTGCCAATAGCTCAGCCTTCCAGCCCGAGCCTACCCGCGGCTGGGAAAGCCCCAGAGTACAGTATACCCCAAACCTTGCCCGCCCAGGCCTGAGGGGTGTTGTGTATAACCGGCAGCGTTCTAAAACCCTTATGAAGGGTTCCAGGACGAGGTTCCCGCCGTTGTTGGCAGAAAGCTAAAAAATTCCCTTCTCCTACTGACAAAAGTCATTCGCCTGTCTAACAGGAAGCATTTTATCTGGAAGCACAAGGTGTGACCTTTGAATTGAAAGTTTTGCTATCATTTAAGCAGAAAGAACTTTTTATTCATAACTCACCTTGACATGTCCCAAATTCAGTCATCTATCTCTTCCGTAACCGATGTTTCCTTCACTCTGCCTCCGGAAATCACAGACTTGCTAGCCAAAGCTCCAGGCTACACCTGGTTTGACCATACTGATCAAATCCTGGCGGCCGCCACTGGCCCCAAGGGCGACATGGAGTTTGAAGTCGCCTTTGACCTGCCCGATGGGCGCCGCATCGTCGAAGTCGACGTGATGCGCGTACGCAATGGCTTGGCTGCCAACTACCGGGAGCCCTATATGCGTCGCCGTGACCCCAACTGTATGGTCATCGGCGATGCCCAGCCCACCGACAAGACCCGCTGGGCAGATCGGTTTGGGGGAGAATTTGAGCCCTTGCGTCAGGAGACCTTCGACTGGCTAGCGACCCAAGAGCTGGCGGTGTTTGCCTTTGAGTCGGGGCGCGCCCACTTGGGCGGCGGTTCGCTGGTAATTGCCCCGGCCAATTGTGGCTTTTTCGCTTTGGGCCTGGCCTTGCTGCAAGGCATTGAAGCCCGAGACAACCTGTCCAAAGACTTCATGGTCAAATCGGTGATCTACGTGGCACCGCCGTTTCGCCATACCCACTTCGAGGGCAAACAAGTGGTGGTCCACAACCGCAGCACCGACCGTCACGAGATGTTTGCCTACAACCTATATCCCGGGCCTAGTGCCAAAAAGGGAATCTATGGCGTACTAATCGGGCAGGGAGAAAGAGAAGGGTGGGTGACCGCTCACTGCTCTACCGCCGAAGTGATCAGCCCCTATGACAATACCACCGTAGTCATGCACGAGGGAGCGAGTGGAGGGGGCAAAAGCGAGATGCTACAGTATATGCACCGGCAGCCTGACGGCCGGATTTTGCTCGGTACCAACCTTGAAACGGGAGTAGACCGCTTTCTGCGCCTGCCCCAAGGCTGTATGTTGCGCCCCGTAACTGACGACATGGCCCTTTGCCACCCCGAACTGGAGGGGCCAGCCAACAAGCTCAAGCTGATCGACGCCGAAGAGGCCTGGTTTGTGCGGGTCAATCACATCGAGCACTACGGCATCGACCCACAGCTGGAGTCGCTGACCGTGCATAACCCTGATCCCCTGCTGTTCTTGAACATCAACGCGACTCCGGGCAGCACGGCCTTGATCTGGGAGCACACCATGGATGCTCCCGGCACGCCTTGCCCCAACCCGCGGGTGGTTTTGCCCCGGCGCTCGGTGCCCGATGTAGTCGAAGGCAGCGTGGCAGTCGATGTACGTAGTTTTGGCGTACGGACTCCACCCTGCACCCGCGAAAAACCTACCTACGGCATCATTGGATTGTTTCACCTGTTGCCACCGGCCTTGGCCTGGCTATGGCGCCTGACCGCCCCCCGCGGGCATGGCAACCCGAGCATTGTCGATACGGGAGGCATGACCAGCGAGGGGGTCGGTTCTTATTGGCCCTTTGCCACCGGCAAGCGCACCACCCAAGCTAATTTGCTGCTCGATCAATTTGAGCGCTATCCCAACCTTTGCTACACCCTCACGCCCAACCAACACATCGGCATCTGGAAGACCGGCTTTGTGCCACAGTGGCTGATGCGGGAGTACCTGACCCGCCGCGGCAATACCTCCTTCTCCAAAGAGCAGGTTTCGCCTGCCCGCTGCACCCTGCTGGGATACGAAATGGATCAGGTGGTGATCGAAGGAGAAAAAATCCCGATCCGATACCTCAAGGTCTACAAACAGGCCGAAGTCGGGGTCGAAGGCTACGACGAGGGGGCAAGGATCTTTGATGAGTTCTTCCATACGCAGCTTGACAAGTACAAGCTGGATGAACTTACCCCCTTAGGGCGGCAAATTGTGCAGTGCTTTTTCGATGGCGGCAGCCTGAGCGACTACGAGGCCCTGATTCCTTCTCGCCTGATCCGGAAGTAAAAAATCAGTCTCAAGCAATTTTCATTACACAGATTAGATTTCACCCTTGAAGACCTGGGCCGAAAGGCCGGGTCTTTTGGTTTTGGGAGGGAAGAGAAGGGGAGGCAAAAAAAATCCCCGCCAAAACCTGGCGGGGACCATATTTTTCACGAAAGCAAAGAAGAGGGTTATTCCTGATCTTCCTTCCGAACAACCTCAAGGGGAATATCCGCGCTTACGCCTTTGGTGAGGTGTACGGTGACGGTGTATTCACCGGTGTTGCGAATGTCTTCGAGGGTAATGTGCTTGCGGTCGGTATCAAAGCCTTTTTCCTTGAGCTTATTAGCGACTTGCAGGGCAGTCACCGAGCCAAAGAGCTTGCCGTCGGCCCCGGCGAGGGTTTCGATGGTGAGTTTCACTTCGGCGAGCTTGGCGGCTTCTTCTTCCGCCTGCTGCTTGAGGAATTCAACTTTGTGCGACGCTTGACGCTTCTTCTCTTCCATGGACTTCTTGGCCGACGCGGTAGCGAGGACGGCTAAGCCTTGAGGAATGAGGTAGTTACGCGCGTAGCCGGGCTTGACTTTTACCAGATCGTCCGTTTCGCCCAGGTTGCGTACGGGTGCTTGCAGAATGACTTCCATGTGCTTACTTCAGTTCGTCGGTTACGAAAGGTAAAAGAGCTAAGTGGCGGGCGCGCTTGATGGCGGTGCTCAAGCGACGCTGATATTTCAGGCTGGTGCCGGTGATGCGGCGAGGCAAAATCTTGCCCTGCTCGTTCACAAACTTCAGCAGAAAATCGGGGTCTTTGTAGTCGATGTACTTGATTCCAGCCCGCTTGAAGCGACAATATTTCTTGTCGCGGAACTGGGTGCGAATCCGGTTGGTCGCGGTAGGTCCAATGACCGAGTCTCGTTTAGCCATAGTTAATTGATCCGTTTGGCGGTTTTACTTGCGGGAAGCTTCTTTGCGGAGTCCAAAGTTTTGTTCTCTACGCTTTTTGTTGTAAGCAAAGGCATGTTTGTCCAGCTTCACCGTCAGGTAACGGATCACTTGATCGTCGTAGCGGTAAGCCTGCTCAAGCTTGGGAATAAAATCCCCCATGATCCGGAATTCGACGAGGGCATAAAAGCCATTGGTTCGCCGGGCAATCGGATAGGTGAGCTTGCGCACGCCCCAGTGCTCCACGTTGTGGATGACACCGCCGTTTTCTTCGATCATCTTGACAAATTTGTCAACTGCCTTTTTGTGTTCAGCCTCAGGCAGTTCGGGAGTGAGGATGAACGTCGTTTCGTACTCGTTCGGAAACGTTTTTGGTTGTATATCCATGAAGTTTCTCAAAAATGGAGTACAAAGGTAAAAGGATTTTCGGAAAAATGTGCAACCCTTCCGAAATTAATGGGGGGTTGTTTTTACCACGGAGGACCCAGAGGAGCTTCACGGAGGACACGGAGTTTTTTGCCAAGCAAGGCGTAGGAGGGCACAGGGGTTCGACCTTGCGGTCTCAGGTCGCTCGTCGGATCTCTATTTTTTACCGCGGAGAGCGCAGAGGTTTCGCAAAGGACGCAAAGGTTATTGCCAAGCAGTGCGTAGGAGGGCGGGGAGGTTCGACCTTGCGGTCTCAGGTCTCATGTCGCTGGTCTCCACATCGCTGGTCTCATTTCTCATCTCTCATTTCTTTTCTCTATTAAACCACGGAGGACACGGAGGAGTTTCACGGAGGACACGGAGTTTTTTGCCAAGCACAACGTAGGAGGGCACAGGGTTTCGACCTTGCGGTCTCAGTCGGCCCTCTGTCTATACTCCATACTCCATACTCCATATTCTCTACTCTATACTTCCCTAAAAATAAACCCCATACGCCCGCCACTTTCCCGCACTGTTCACTTCCAGGGCGGGGAAGGGGATTTTGATGAAGGCCAGGCCATCAAGCAGCGTATTGAGCCAGCGGTGGCGGGTGTGGATGCGGGAGGTGTCGATGTCGAGGGAGAGGAGAAACTGCCGGGTGCGAGGCGTAGCCGGAATGGGCCGTCCCGCCCAGGAACGGCGGTTTTCAAATTCGCCAAACATGCCGTTGGCGCTGTAGCCGACCGAGAGGCACAGCCAATCGGGCAGGCGCTCTCGTAGCAGCAGCCGGTTGAGCGGGGCGCTGAGCCAGTAGCTGTGGCCGTTGTAGTCGTAAAAGAGGCTTTCCCAAAAATTGTCGCCCAGGTAGCCGTGCGCCTGATCGGCATAGGGCGAGCGCCAGAAGCTGAACTTGAAGCGGATGACCTGTTCCTGCCAGAGGAGTTCCTGCCCCACAAACAGGGCCGGTCCCATCGCATTGGCGGCCATGTCGCCCCAAGAAAAGCCCCAGCC
>CAZIVQ010000006.1:0-4621 GCA_964542415.1 uncultured Bacteroidia bacterium
GCTACGGCGCAGATCGTTCCCAGAAGTTACTTTTTTATTCCAGAAAGGTGAGTTATTCTTTGAGCCTTACTAAGCCCTAGGCTGGATGGGGTTCGGAGACCCGGCCCAGCGCCATCATTATTTGCTGCGAAAAAAAGATCGGGTTCTTCGACCTCTCCAAACGTCGCAGGCACTTGTTTTGGAGACTCCGGCCTCCCCACTCACGCCAAAAAGGTCGGCCAGCCACTTGCCTCCATCGCTTCCCATTTGAGAAGCTCCCCGGCAACGTGTAATTTTCCCGGATGTACCATCCTATTGAAGACTATGGCCTGATCGGGGACTTGCACACGGTGGCGCTTTGCAGCCGCCACGGCTCCATCGACTGGCTTTGCCTGCCCCATTTCGATTCGCCCAGCGTGTTTGGAGCGTTGCTCGACGACCAGAAAGGCGGCACCTTTCAGGTGTGTCCCCCCGCAGACCATAAAGCCAAGCAGAACTATTGGCCCGAGACCAATATTCTGGTCACCCGCTTCCTCACCGATGATGGCGTGGCTGAGTTGATCGACTACATGCCCGCCCCCAATGGGGGAGAACACCACAGCCAGCTCATCCGGAGCCTGCGCTGCGTGCGCGGCCGCATCACCCTCCAGATGCGTTGCCTGCCCGCCTTCAACTACGCCCGCGACCCGCACGAGCTGGCCGTGGACGCCTACCAGGCGACCTTTTCCCATCCCGACCTCCAACTCCAACTCGATGCGACTTTTCCCCTCGCAGCTGATGGCCAAGGGGTCACGGGCAGCCTGGATATGCAGGAGGGCGACGAAGCAGCCCTGATGCTCTACGCCCGGCAGCCCGGCCAATCCCGGCCCGATTGGGACTGTACCGTGGCAGCGGCCAACAGCCGCTTTCGCGAGACCATCGACTTCTGGCGGCGCTGGGTGGCCCAGGCGACCTATACCGGCCGCTGGCGCGAGACGGTGCTTCGCTCGGCCCTGACCCTCAAGCTACTGACCTTCCAGCCGACCGGGGCCATTGTGGCCAGCCCTACTTGCAGCCTGCCCGAAAACCTGGGCGGGGAGCGCAATTGGGACTACCGCTACACCTGGATCCGCGATGCGGCCTTCACCATCTACGCCTTCATGCGCATCGGTTTTACCGAGGAGGCCGGGCAATTCATGCAGTGGATAGAAGCCCGCTGCGCCGACCTTGACCCCGATGGTTCCCTACAGATCATGTATGGCCTGGACGGGCGCAAGGTGCTGACCGAGGAGACCCTCGACCACCTCGATGGCTATAAGGGCAGCCGCCCGGTGCGCATCGGCAACGGGGCTTACCAGCAGTTGCAGCTCGACATCTACGGCGAGCTGATGGATGCGGTCTATTTGTACAACAAATACGGCAGCCCCATTTCCTACCACTTCTGGACCCACCTGCGCAAGCTGGTCGACTGGGTCTGCGAAAACTGGCAGCGCACCGACGAGGGCATCTGGGAGGTGCGCAGCGGGCAGCAGCACTTCGTCTACTCCAAGCTGATGTGCTGGGTGGCGGTGGACCGGGCCATCCGCCTGGCGGACAAGCGCTCTTTCCCGGCTGATCGCCTGCGCTGGAGCCAGGTGCGGGACGAAATCTACGAGGAGATCATGGCCAAGGGCTGGGACGCCGACAAGCAGACCTTTCTCCAATACTACGGGGCCGAGACCCTGGACGCGGCCAACCTGATGATGCCGCTGGTGCTCTTCGTTTCGCCCACTGACCCACGCATGCTCAGCACCCTGGACGCGACTTTGAAGCCGCTGAAGGAGGGGGGCTTGGTGGCCAATGGACTGGTGTACCGCTACAACCTGGGCCATGCCAGTGATGGCCTGCAGGGCGAAGAAGGCACATTCAACATTTGTACCTTCTGGCTAGTCGAGGCCCTGACCCGGGCCGGGCAGCGCTACCCGGAGCGGCTGGAAGAAGGCCGGCTGATGTTTGAGCACATGCTCAGCTACGCCAACCATCTCGGCCTCTACGCGGAGGAGACGGGGGCCCGGGGCGAAGCGTTGGGCAATTTCCCCCAGGCGTTTACCCATCTGGCCCTGATCAGCTCGGCCTACAACCTGAACCGGGCATTGGGGAGATGAGAGTATGGAGTATGGAATATGGAGCTACGCGATCATTTTTCGGTAGGGGCGCCCGGCAGTGCGCCCTCGTAAATCGGAAGGGAGGAAAGGTTTGATAAAAAAATTTAGCAAAAAGATAATCAAAGCTTGACAAATTTGCCTTTAGGTAAGATTTTTGCTAATTGAATGTGTACAAGGTTCATTATTTTCCAACCATGAAACAACCAGTGAGATTATTCACCGCCCTGCTTACGGCCTTTTTTTTGTTGACGGGAACGGCCGTGATGGCGCAGCCGGTCAGCAGCTACAACACCAAAACCTCCACCGGCACATTCGTGCTGGAGAAAGAGGTGCCGCAGAACCCTGGAGCTTTGCCTATCACGGGAAAAGGCGTGCCTACCGAACTCTTTGTGGTACAATTGGCGCGCTTCGAGGAGCTGCCCTACATCCCGGAGACCTTCCCGGCCGGCACCATGCTCTGGCCCAATCCGGACCACCAAAACGAAAAGCTGCTGCTCGTGGGCTTTTATGATACCTTCGAGGAAGCCAGCAAAGCGGCCGCCGTTTGGAAAAAGAAGCCCATGTACAAATCGGCTTTTCCCCGGAGAATGCCGTTTATAGTGCGGTATGATTAGCGGGCGGACTCACACCTTGGGAGGTAGATGCCGCCTAACTTGTCAGTGAACCACTTTGCTAACCAGCTCTGCCCCTCTTTTTCACCTTGCGCAGCAGGGCCGGGACCAATCCCCGGCCCTGCTTTTTTTGTTAGCCATTTATGTCAACCTCCATCCATCGTTTCTATGGCCAAGACTTGCTCATCCTTCAGTTGGACCGCGCCCGGGAATACGATACGTTGGTCCCTTTGATCATTTTCGGTAGGGACAGGTCGCGACCTGTCCCTGCCGGAATTCCAGCAGGCAAATTCCGAGGCCAGCGCCGTCCAATCATTCGTAGCCCCCAAAAAAGGGAAACTGGCCTGCCCCCCACCGTTTGTATCATGGATAAACATCCCCGAAAAAAATGTATCTTTGACCCGCAAAATTAACGTAGGAGGATTAACATTCCTTACGACGTATAGTTGATTGTGTATATGAGTCAAAATACGCTGTTGCGGATCGGATACAAAGCCCTGGCGGTGGTGCTGCTGGTCTATGCGCTGGTCGCGGGCCTGAGCATGACTTTGCCAGACCTACCGCCGTTGGCGCAGAGCAGCCGCATCATGTTTTACCACGTGCCGATGTGGTTTGCCATGCAGGTCCTGATGGGCATTTCGCTGGTGTACAGCATCCGGTTGCTGCGCAGCCTGGACCCGGACCTGCCCCGTCAGGCCGCCCCCCTGCTGCTGGACGCCAAAGCAGCCGAAGCGGCTCGGGCCGGGGTCATCTTCAACGTACTGGGCCTGGCTACGGGCAGTGTATGGTCACGGGTGGCCTGGGGGGAAGAGCTGCCTGCCAGCGATTTTTCGGCTTGGTGGGCCTGGGACCCCATCCAGGTTTGCGCCTTGATCGCCCTGCTCATTTACCTGGCTTACTTTCTGCTGCGCAGCTCTTTTGCTGAGCCTGAGCAGCGGGCCAAGGTGGCCGGGGTGTATAACATTTTTGCCTTCGCTACGCTGATTCCGCTCTTTTTCATCATTCCCAAAATGTACGATGGCCTGCATCCTACGGCTGGCAAAGGTTCTTTCATTTTCGACAAAAGCCAGATCAGCAACGAGTTTCGCATGATCCTTTACCCCGGCATGCTCGGCTTCATTTTGTTGGGGGTATGGCTTTTTGAGCTTCGGAGTCGCCTGGCAGCCCTGCGCCTGCGCCTCGACGACCGCGAAGCCGAACGTGCTTACGAAACCCAATCTGAACGATGAACCATCTGACTTCCTTCATGTCCCTGCTTTTGCAGGAAGAAAAAACCTGGCTGCTCGCCAGTGACAAGATTTATTCGGTCATGGCCGTGCTGATCCTCATTTTTGCCCTGGTCATCGGCTACCTCGTCGTAACCAACCGCAAAGTGAGCCAACTTGAACGCCGCTTTGAAGAAACCGAAAGAAAGGCCTGAATAGGGTTCTCCCCTCTTTTTTCTTTTCTCTATTTTCTATTCTCTCCCCCCATGAAAACCACCCATATCGTCGTCCTCGTAGCCTTGGCAGTCTTCCTGGTCGCCTTGGGCCTTAACCTGTCCGAGAGCGTGAGCATCTACACCGATTTTGCCACGGCCAAGGCCAAAACCGGTAAACAGGTCCACATCGTCGGCACCTGGACCCAGCGGGAGCAGTCTGACTATGACCCGAGCCGGGACCTCTTTACCTTTTACATGCAGGATACCCTGCGGCAGGTCGAGTTGGTCCATTTCTACGACCCCAAGCCCGTCAACTTTGAGCAGGCCGAAAAAGTAGTGGTCGTGGGCGGCTACGACAAGCAGCAAAAATTCGTGGCCGAAAAGATCGTCATGAAATGCCCCTCCAAGTATGAGACGGACGACATCACGGCGGGGGAGGAGGTGAGGATGTGAAGAGGGGAAGATGTGAAGAAGTGAAGAGGTTAAGA
>CAZIVQ010000006.1:4721-18622 GCA_964542415.1 uncultured Bacteroidia bacterium
CTTTAGAGGCCGATTTGGCATAGTTCAACAAGCTCCTTACGGGGGGTCTATCATCTATATTATCTATTCCATATTCTACCATGGAGTTATTCACAGGCGGAAAAATAGGCGAAATGTTTGCGGCCCTGGCCTTTTCGGGGGCGCTGGTGGCTTTATGGAGTTTTCTGGCGGCGGACCGGCGCAGCGGGGTAGAGAAACAACAGTGGGAACGCATGGGCATGGCGGGCTTTGGCCTGCACATCCTGAGCATCTTCGGGATGATCGGCACCCTCTTCTACCTAATTTATTCTCATCAGTACCAATACCACTACGTCTGGAGCCATTCGTCGAATGAGCTCCCGGTCTACTACATGATCTCCTGCTTTTGGGAGGGGCAAGAAGGCAGCTTCCTGCTCTGGACCTTCTGGCACAGCATTTTGGGGGGCATTCTGATGTTTTCCAAGCACGAATTCCGTAATGCGGTGCTGGCCATCCTGGCTTCGATCGAGCTGATCCTGACTTCTATGGTGCTGGGCACCTACCTGAATGACAGCTGGACCACCGGCATATTCTTCTTGCTGGGCCTGCTACCGGGACTTTACATGGGTTGGCGCTGGCTCAATGAGCGCGACTCCCTGGCCTATGGCGGCAACTTCCACCTGGCTTCGGTGCTGCTTTCACTCGCTTTTCTGGTGCTGCTGCTCCGCGGGCAAATGGGCTTCGTCGCGGAAGGCGGTCCCTGGTACCAACACCTCGACAGCGTAGACGGCTGGGCCTTTGGCCTGCTCACCTTGTTTCTCTGGGGATACGGGCTTTTCTACCTCTCCTACCTCAACCACAGCGCGAAAGCTTCTTCCTACCTCATCTGGGAAATCATCGCCGGAGCTGCCCTCTTCGGGGTCGTCTTTCTCGCCCGCTACTTCGGGCCGGAAATCTGGAAGGTGGGCTCCACGCCCTTCGTCCTGCTCCAAAGCGTCTTCCCCGACAACGAGGCCTACGCCATCAACCCCGACTTCGTACCCGCCAACGGCTCGGGCCTCAACCCGCTGTTGCAAAACTACTGGATGGTCATCCACCCCCCTACCCTCTTCCTGGGGTTTGCCTCGACGGTGGTACCTTTTGCCTTTGTGATGGCGGGGCTGATCAAAGGAAAATACTCCGAATGGCTGCGCCCTGCCCTGCCCTGGATGTCCTTCTCGGTGATGATCCTTGGCATCGGCATCATCATGGGCGGCTATTGGGCCTACGAAACCCTCAACTTCGGGGGCTACTGGAACTGGGACCCGGTCGAAAACTCTTCGCTGGTGCCCTGGCTGGCTGGCGTCGCTTCCTTGCACGCCATGCTCATCTACCGCAAGACCAAGGCCTACCTCAAACTGACCATGATCATGGTCATCAGCACTTTCCTGCTGGTGCTCTACTCGACCTTCCTCACCCGCTCGGGCATCCTGGGCGAAACCTCGGTGCATACCTTCACCGACCTGGGCCTCTCCGGGCAGCTCATTTTGCTGGTGGCGGTCTACAGCCTCTTTGTCTTGGTCACCATGTGGCTGCGCTGGCCACATATCCCCCAGCGGGAGGATGAAAGCAAGCTCTGGTCAGCCGAATTCATGCTGTTTCTCGGGGTGCTGATCTTCACCTTCTCCGGATTGGTGATCATTCTGGCGACCTCCCTGCCGGTGTTCAACGCCATCTTCGGTACCGAATTTGCCCCCCCGGCACAGGTACAGCTTTTCTACTACAAATGGACGATCTGGTTTGCGATCCTCTTTGGGGTGGTCTCCGGCCTGGGGCAGTTTTTGTGGTGGAGAATAAAGGGGAAGAAGACCATTGCCGACGCTATTTTCCGGCCTTTTCTGCTCACCGTGCTGATCGGTAGTGCGGCGATGATCGGCATGTGGTACAGTGGCATGGAGTTCGCTTTTGACAGCAAATTTGCCGAAAGCCTGGAGGCAGGCAAAGCCGCCGGGGGCTTGCAGCTGGTCATGGCCTACCTGGGTTTCTTTTTCATGGCCCTGGCCGACGAACTGCTGCTATTTTCGGCCATCTTTGGCGTAGCTGCCAATACCGACGTCCTCTTTGCCCTGCTCCGTAAAAACCGCAAAGGCCTCAAGGTGATGGGCGGCACGGTGGTCCACATCGGCTTCGGGCTGATGCTGCTGGGAATGCTGTTTTCTTCCGGCTTCGATGAGATTATTTCCAAAAACCTCCACCCGGAAGACCTGGCTTCGTTTCCCGAGCAGGAAAAAATAGACAACGTGCCCCTGCCCCGAGGGGTGCCCAACCAGATTATGGGCTACCAGGTGACCTACACCGGCCGCAAAGGGGCCGAGGCCCCGGTACAAGACCTGCGCATCCTGGAGCGCAACGCCATCCAGTTCAAGGTGGCCTTCCGCGACGCCAACGGAGACCGCTTTGCGGTAGAGCTGCCGGTGCGGCCTTTCCTTGAGGAAGAAGACCGGCAGGGCGAAGCGGTACACCCTACCGCTGACACCGATGGGCAGCCCACCTCTGGGGGCAACCAAGGCGAGATCGACCTTGTTCGGCTGACCGAAATGCTCAACAGCGACCTGGCCTCTTTCGAGCCCGAGCGGCTCAACACGCGCATGCTCTTTGGCCTGGAGTTCCAGTCGATGAAAGACAGCTCGGAGCAATTTGCCCTCTATCCCGAATCGGAGATCAATGATGCCATGGGTGGCCTGCTGCCCCACCCGGCCCGGAAAATTTTCTGGGACCGCGACCTTTACGTCTTTACCTCCAGCATCCCGGCTCAAGAAAACCTCGAGCCCAAGCTGCTGAGCTATGGCCTGCGCATCGGCGACACCGCCCGCATCGGCAAGACGATCATTCAGCTGGTGGAAATGCGCAACCTTAAAGAGGTGCCGCAGCTGCAAAACAAAGAATTTGACGTGGCGGCGGCGGCCCATATCCTGGCTTTTTCCGGGCGGGACACCTTTTTTGCCAACCCCATCTTCATGATCCAAGGCAACCGCCCGGGTATGGTGCCTTCCTCTATTGACGAGCTGGGAATGGATTTTGCCTTCGTGGGCGTAGTCCCAGAAGAGGACCTGGTACAGATTCAGGTGCGCTACCTCGATCCCCAGTCAGATTACGTGATCATCAAGGCCATCAGCAAGCCCTTTATCAACCTGCTGTGGCTGGGTACTTTCATCTTGACGATCGGGTTTTTGATTTCGATTTACCGGCGGTTTCGGGAGAGCCATGCTGCCCGGAAATAGGGCTGATTGCCAAAAAGCCTGGCTTTTTTCTTCACGCAGTTTTATGCCTTTTGCCAGGCGTGGAACTGCGTTTTTGCATTTGTTTTTTTTGGTGAATCTACTATCTTAAGGCCAAGACATTTATTCCCATTCTTCAGCTTATGAAAACGTTGCCTGCTTCTTCCGACTCAGATGATTAAGCCAGGCAACTGCTGTGGGCATGGGATTCTTCGTTTCTCTAAAAGCATGCATCATGACCTTAACCTTCAATGAGCTTCGGAAGATCAAAGACAGCCTGCCCCACGGCAGCATCCACCAAATCGCTGATGAGCTCGACCTCTCGGTAGAGACGGTTCGCAACTACTTTGGGGGGGCAAACTTTGAACGAGGCGAATCCGTAGGCCTGCACATCGAACCAGGTCCCGACGGCGGCGTCGTTCACCTCGATGACACCCAAATCCTCGACAAGGCCCGCGAAATCCTGGCCCAACATGAGGCGGAGGCCAGCCCCTCCGAACCGAGCTAATTCAAGCTCTTTTCATTACATCTTACGCTTACGATCAAGGGTATGCAATTGAGTTTGCGTACCCTTTGTGTTTGGGGAGAAGAACCAATCCATGCCTTCAAAACGATGCCGCCTCCTCTTCGGAGGGCTTTTTCTAGCGCAGCTATTCTCAGCAATTCCTAATATTTCGATTCTCTGACAATTTTGGCGGTTGTTGCCCCTTATCGTCCACGTAGGGGCGCCCGGCAGTGCGCCCATGCGGCCGGCAGTGCGCCCATGCGGCCAGGCCATGGCCCATACGGCCCGACAGCGCAGGGCTACGCCGGGATTGACTAGGGGCGCACCACCGGAGCGCCCCTACCGGTACCCGGTTTTTCGTGGGCGCGCCCGCGACCGCAAGCTGCAGGACTGATTCAGCTGAGGGAAAAAGAAACAGGAGAAAATTTTAAGGCTTCAATATTTTCCGCTTATCGTCCACGTAGGGGCGCCCGGCAGTGCGCCCATGCGGCCCGACAGCGCAGGGCTACGCCGGGATTGACTAGGGGCGCACCACCGGAGCGCCCCTACCGGTACCCGGTTTTTCGTGGGCGCGCCCGCGACCGCAAGCTGCAGGACTGATTCAGCTGAGGGAAAAAGAAACAGGAAAATTTTAAGGCTTCAATATTTTCCACTATCTTTCTCTTCAAAGCCAGTCCCCATCTTCCCCTCTTCCCATCTTCACCTCTTCCCATCTTCCCATGCATCTCTACCTCACCCCTACCTACTTCATCCAAAGCACCCATCCGCAAGTCATCGCCTATGCCGAAGCCCACTGCGGAACGGCAACGGATGCCAGGAGCCGGGCCGTTTCGCTCTACAACGCCATTCGTGATGGGTTTCGCTATGTGCCCTACCAGGAGGACTATGCGGCCTTTCGCTTTCAGACCAGCGACCTGCTGAAGCGCCCTCCCCAGCGTGGCGGCCATTGCATCGACAAAGCCAACTTACTGGTGGCTTGCTGCCGCCACCTGGGCATTCCCGCCCGTTTTCGCTTCTACAACGTCCGCAACCACGTCGGCACTGCCAAGCTGGAATCAGAGTTAGGCACCAACCTGCTGGTCTTTCACGGCTGTGCCGAGATTTTCCTCGACGAGCAATGGCTCAAAGCCACCCCCGCTTTCAACCGACAGCTTTGCCAGCTGCTGGGCGTGAACCCGCTGGATTTCGATGGCACCCAAGATTCCATCTTCCACGAATTCGATCCTCAAGCGGGGCAGTTCATGGAATACGCGCATGATTACGGCAGTTTTCACGACTTGCCTTATGATTTCATGCTGCGCGAGTGGGTAAAGCATTACCCGGCCTATGCCCAAAAGCAAATGGCAGGGATCGGGGGACCATGAATAGGGGGCAGGGTCTTCGACTCAATCTGCCCCTAGCAGGTCCTGAATAGCCTGCTCCAGGGCCTCCCCCCTGAGCCCTTTGGCAGCAATACGGCCCTCGCGGTCGAGCAGCACGGTGTAGGGGATGCTGTGGACCGCATAGGCCTGGGCAGCGGTACTTCGCCATTTTCGCAGGTCACTTACGTGCAGCCATGGCAGGCGGTCTTGCTGGATGGCTTTGACCCAATGGTCGCGGTTGTTGTCGAGGCTCACGCCGTAGATTTCCAGGCCCTGCGGTTTGAAGCGCTCGTAGAGCTTGACGACCCGAGGATTCTCTTTGCGACAAGGCCCACACCAAGAGGCCCAGAAGTCGATTAGCACCACCTTTCCCTGGAGGTCCCGCAGGCTAAGGGTGTCGCCTTGGGGATTGGGGAGGCGAATCTCCGGCGCGAGGCCCCCGAGCAACCGTGACTCCACGGCCGCGAGTTGCTGCTGCATGGGCTCCAGGATGTTGGGCGGGGTTTGGGGAAATTGCTTCAGGTAGGTGCGGATGACGATGGCTTGGGCGTCCTCATTGGCCCCGCGGAAGCCTTGCTCCAAGCCCATCAAAGCCAGTTTGAGGGTGCGAGAATCGCCGGGGATGTACCTGATGACCGAGTCGAGGTAGGCCATCTGTACCTGATGCGGCAGGCCCAGCCGGGCGAGGGTGCTGGCATAGTTTTGAAACGCGTCGCGCACCTTGGGCACCTGCTGGTAAGCCGGGTCGCTCAGGTCGGCCCGGGCAAAGTAGCTGCGGGCGAAATAATCCGCTTCGCTGGCGTAATCTTGGCCGTGGTTGGGATAGCTGAGGTAGGTTTCCAAGCCGAATACTTTGGCCAGAAAGGGGTAGTTCTGCTGCAAAGAATCGAGCAAGGCCAACCGCTGCGTGTCGACGGCGGCCAGCTCGGCTTCTACTTCCGCTGGTTCGCCCCGCCCCCGCAGGGCCATTTGGTAGCGGTTGAGGCTTTGGCGAAAAGCCTGGGTCAGGGCCTGCGAGCGACGCTGGGCCTGGACAAAGCGGTCGTTGGTGGGCGAGCCCCGCACCTCGGCCTGGCTGAAAGTGGCACATTCTCCCTTGACCGTCACCGCCGTTTCGGTACCCAGGATGAGCATGCGCGTCTGAGCCGGCTGCCCGCTGCCGAGCATGTAAAAGCCCGGCGGCAAGCCCCGCACCCCCAAGGCAAAGGTCTTGCCGCCTTCGGGACCAGCGGTCACCGGGACGGACACGACCGGCCACATGGCCGCGCCATCCAGCACAAACAGCCGCATGCTGTCGAGGGAGCAGGCGGCGTCCAGTTTGCCGTGGATTTGTACCACAGCCTCCTGGGCAACCAGCAGCGAAGCAGGGCTGGCCAGCAAACAAAAAACAAAAACGAGCTGCCTGAGCAGCTTGTAAGCATTAAAAGCAATCATACCCGCAAAGGTAGCCAATGCTGCGCGTTTCCCCTGAACCATTCTTCCCTCAATTCAAACTCGGGTCTACCGGATAATTGGAGATGACCTGGTATTTGGGATCTCCCATGCTGCGCAGGACCTGCCGCCAGAGGTCATCGTATTCTGTCTGGAAAATGAGTTCCTCCTTGGCAGGAGCCACGATCCAAGCTTTTTGCTCCAGCTCCCCTTCCAGCTGCTTAGGCCCCCAACCAGAATAGCCGACAAAAAAGAGCACCGAATCTTCCGTCACCCGGGCCTGCGCGATGAGGTCTTGCAGGATGTCAAAATCGCCGCCCCAGTAGACCCCTTCACATACCTCTTGGCTACCGGGCAGCAGGTCGCCACAGCGATGCAGGTAGTGCAAGGTATTTTGCTCCACCGGCCCGCCCATGAATACCGGGGCTTCGAAACGCGGCATTTGCTCGACTACTTCGTGAACCTTCAGCTTCAACTGACGATTGATCACAAATCCCAGGCTACCGCCCTCGTTGTGCTCGACCAGGAACACCACGGTACGGCGGAAGTTTTGGTCTTCCATAAAAGGCTCAGAAATAAGAAATCGGCCGGGGGCAGGTTTGTAAGGACTGGTCATGGCGACAGGGTTGAGAAGAAGAAATGGGAGCAGCTACGAGAAACCAGGAGAAGGTACAAAGGCCAGCAGCCTTGACCAGGCCGATTTCTCCTATTTGCTAACGTTTCAACCAGGCTCAAGTTGGCTGGCTACGGATGATTATTCTCGCAATAACCGCAGCAATACCCCATTGGACCAGCCAAAACCGTCTTGTAGCGGGTACTCGCCGCCCCCCGCTTCGAGCTGGAGGTCCGTCACGTCATATTTTTCTACCATTCTTCCGGTGCGCTCATACACCCCGGTATTGAGGGCGACCCAGCGGGTTTTGATCGATTCTGCCAGCTCTTTGTGCCCGTAGCGTCGCAGCCCGTCGATGGCCAGCCAGTTGAGCGGGGCCCAGCCGTTGGGGGCGTCCCACTGCTGCCCGGTCTGCACCGGCGTGGTGATCAGGCCGCCGGGAAAGAGCAAATGGGCTTCTACCGTCGCGGCCACCTGTTCGGCCTGGGCCGCATTGGCCAGCCCAAAATAAAGGGGATAGACAGTCGCGGCGGAAAGAAACGGGACCTGCTGCCCGGCGACGAAGTCGTAGTCGAAGTACGCGCCCGCCGAATCGTTCCAGCAGTATTGCTGCACCGCCGCGCGCCGGGCCTCGGCTTTTTGTCCCCATCTCCGGCTTTTTTCGTCCTGCTCGCTTTGTTCATAGGCCTCGGCCAGGGTCACTTCCAGGTGATAGAGCAAACTGTTGAGGTCCACCGGAAGGATCTCGGTGGTGTGAATGGTCGCCAAATCCAGGGGATCCCGGCACCAGCGGCCGCTAAAGTCCCAGCCTGATTCGCAGGCAGCCCGCAGGTCGCGGTAGAGCTGTTTTTCGTCACGGCCCGCTTGAGCCGCCAACTCCACGTCCTCACGGTACGATTCCGGACGCGGGCGCGGCCAGTCGTCATAGTAGCGGTTGAGGACCGTGCCGCGGTCGAGCTGTACCACCCGGCGGTAGGCGGGGACATCAGGGCCGAGCGCAGCTTGGCCATCCATCCAAAAGTCGTATTCCGTTTCCAGGGCTTCGAGGTAGGTTGGGTATACCTGCGGGCCTTCCCGGCTGGCCAGCAGGTTGACCATGGCGGCGAAAAAGGGCGGCTGCGACCGGCTCAGAAAGTAGGTGCGGTTGCCATTGGGAATGAAGCCGTAGGTCTGGAGCAGGTAGGCAAAATTGTCGATCATGGGCCGGATCATGTCAGCCGCCGTATCCGACACCTGAAGCCCCAGCATGGTAAAGTAGCTGTCCCAGTAATAAATCTCCCGGAAGCGCCCCCCCGGCACAATGTAGGGGTTGGGCAGGGGAATGAGAGAACCCGTCAGGGTGGTATCGTCGGGTTCGCGTCGCAGCACCGGCCAAAGGGCCTCGATGTGGGCTTCTACCTCGCGGGCAGTATCGGCCACGAAGCCCGTTGCGTAGACGCGCGGCATCTCGAAGTATTCGGCCACAAAATCTTCCAAAACAAAGTCTGGCTCGTCTTTTTGGGCCTCGTAGGCTTCCATCACCTCCGCCGACGGGGCCACTGGACGACAGTCGGCAAAGGTCTTGGAATCAGCAAAAAGGGTATCGAGCTGCACCGGCTGAAAGAGGCCCTCAAACACCGTCTCGGGGCCTGCGGGCAACTCCTGGACCGAGGCTGGAACCGCCGCCGGCGGGGCATACCGGCAAGCCAGCGCCAGCAACAGCAACAGCCAGGTCAAGGACCGCTTCCCAATCATCGTAGGTAGGTTCATAAGGGGTAGGTAGTCAGTAGATGGCCTCAACATAGGGAAAATGTGGGAAAATGTCAGGCCCGGGATTGCCGGAAGGCAGGGAGAATGAACCGGATTACGGTGATTATCCTTCTACTGGACATGCTGCTGAGGGGCGTTGTTTTTTGACAGGTTTAATTTTTTTGACAGGATTGACAGGATTGACAGGATGATCTTCAGGCGACTCCTATCCTGTACCTCTTGAAAATCCATGAAATCCTGTCCAAATTGATCACGATGTACAGGAGTATAAGGTTAAGCTAGTGAATCAGCCACATCGCATCGCTCACCAGCACCACGCCGCCATAGCGGGTCAGTAGCTCGCGCAGGGGCTCTTGCAGGCGGTCCAGTTCTTCCTGGTCACAGGCGAGCAGGAGGTAGCTATTGGAAAAGGCGGTGGTCAGGCCGGCGCCATCCCGCACCCCCCGGTGGCCTTTGCCCGTTACTTCAGGGACCACCGTGTAACCGGGCATTTTTTCCCGGTCCAGCAACTTGGCCACTTGGTTGAGCTGGGAGCGGGGGACGATGATTTCGACGCGTTTGATTGCTTTCATGAAAACGAATGGAGAAAATTGGGACCACCTAATTTACCTTCCTCCGCCAAAAAGCCAAAGAAACCGACAGGATTCCTTGCCGGTTTCTTTCTACAGGCAGGAGCCCTCCCTATCCAGATCTTTGTCAGCGTCGACATCCTGCTGCCAGAGGCTGGTTTTTCTAGCGGGCCGCATGTTCCCTGCTACATGGCTGGCCATTTCCAGGGGGCGCGGTAGGTGGGTTTAATCAGGGCATTGGCGGCCTGGCTGTGGGCAAACTCGCCAGCCTTAGCGTCCCAGCGCAACTGCTCGCCGGTACGCTGGGCCAGGTTGCCCATATGCGCGTAAAAAGCCGCAGCATGCCCCATTTCTACCGTACAAGCCGGATCCCGCCGCGCCTTGATCGCGGCGATGAAGTCGATTGCATGCTCCTCATGGTAAGAGCTTTTTCCCCATTGGGAAGGAATGGCCTCCATCAGGTAGCGGCCCTCTTTCGCTTGAGGGATCACTTCCCAGCCGTCCCGGTTTACCACCAGGGTGCCTTGGTTGCCGATAAAAGCAATGCCATAATTGCGGCCATAAATCCCACGCTGAATCCCTCCGGAATGCTCCCAACTCAGGGTCCAGTCCCCCATGTCGTAATGAACATCAAGGGTGTCGGGCGTTTCAATGGCCCGGTCGGAATAGGAGAAAATGCCGCCACTGGCGCTCACGCGCTTGGGAGCGCCTTCCACTTGCATGGCCCAGAGCACCATGTCGAGCAGGTGTACGCCCCAGTCGGTCATCAGTCCCCCACCAAAGTCCCATTGGTGGCGCCAGGAGCCATGCAGGCGGTTGGGATTATAAGGCTGATCGGGGGCGGGCCCCAACCAGAGGTCGTAGTCCAGGTGGGCAGGGGCTTGGGCATCGGGCACTTTTTCCCCGCCTTTGCCATAGTTGAAATTGGCCCAAACCTTGACCCGCCGGATGTCACCGAGCTTCCCCGATTGCACAAAATCCACCACCTTTTTCCAATGCCCCCCGCTGCGTTGCTGCTGTCCCACCTGCACCACCCGCTGGTAATGGCGAGCCGCCTTGACCATGAGGTCACACTCGGCGATGGAGTTGGCCATGGGCTTCTCCACATAGACATCCTTGCCCGCCGCGCAAGCATCGACCATCATCAGGGCGTGCCAGTGGTCCGGGGTGCCAATAATGACCGCGTCCAGGTCCTTGGCTTCCAGCAGCTTGCGGTAATCCCGGTATTGGCGGGGCTTTTTCCCTTTCATCTCCTCCACATCTGCGCTCCGGCGGTCCAGTACCTCCTGGTCCACATCGCAGAGGCCGGCGCATTCGACCCCGGGCTGTATGAGGTGGTTTTTTAGGTTGCCGAAGCCCATGTTCCGGCAGCCAATCAAGCCGATGCGCAGGGTGTCGGAGGGGGCGACTTTGAACTCGGCAGCAGCCAGGGAAGCAGGTACGCTAGCGGCAAAGCCTGAGGCCAGCAAGGTGGCACCGGATCGTTTCAAAAAAGTTCTGCGGGATTGACTCATGGCGGTAAATAGGTGTTTGCGATATTATTGGGAAAATAATTTCGCAAGAAACCCCCAGTTTTCCACCCGAAAGCGGGATGGCAACTGATGGTTGAACCGCCAAAGTCTTGCCGTTCGCCACTAGCTAAAGCTGAAGCAGAGAGAGGTAGAGCGGAATGCCGATGATGATGTTGAAGGGAAAAGTCACTGCCAGCGACATCGGTACATAGAGCCCCGGATTGGCTTGGGGTACCACCAGGCGCATGGCTGCGGGCACGGCAATGTAAGAAGCACTCGCCGCCAGCACCGTGAGCAGCAGGGCATCACCGGTTTCCAGAGAAAAAAAGTGGGCGAGTCCGATGGCTAGGACGGCATTGAGCAGGGGAATCGCAATCGAAAAGCCCACCAGAAAGGCCCCAGCTTCTTTCATGGCCACAATACGGCGACCCGCCAGCAGGCCCATGTCCAGCAAAAAAAGGGCAAGCACCCCCTTGAAGATGTCCGATAAAAACGGATTCAGGGCTTCGGCGGCGCTTTCCCGCGACACCAGCCCAATGACCAGGCTACCCAGGATCATGACCACCGAGCCGTTGGTGAAGGCCTCGCGGATCACCGGGCCGAGACTCCCCCGTACATCGAGGTTCTTCCCATCCGTTCCTTTATCAAACAACCGGATGAGCATCACCCCCACCACAATGGCCGGGCTCTCCATCAGGGCCATGGCGGCGACCATATGTCCCCCAAAGGGAATGCCCAGGTCCCGCAGGTAGGCCGTGGCCGTCACGAAAGTCACCGCACTCACCGACCCGTAGGTAGCCGCGATGGCCCCCGCATTTTTGATGTCCAGTTTTTTCTTTAGGATGAAAAAGGTGTAGACCGGGACCAGCAGGGCCATGCCCACCGCCAATAGCAGCGGGGTCCACACCGCCATCGTAAAGCCGCTATGGGCCAGCTCTTGCCCCCCCTTGAACCCAATGGCCATCAGCAGGTACAAAGACAAAAAGCGAGAAATCGCAGCGGGCAGCTCCAGGTCGGAACGAATGAGCACCGCCACCAGTCCCAGCATAAAAAATAAAATGGCTGGGCTGAGAAGGTTGTGAAGCAAGTCAGGCGTTTGCATGGAGAATAGTTGGGGCACTTTCAGCACAATAGCGACGCCAGGCAATTTTCCCTTTTCTTCCCCACCTCCGCTGCTTGGCTGTCCACCCGGGCCGGGAATTTTTCCCAAACCGGCGGTGAAGTTAACACAACTCTCCTAAAAGGACCAAGTTCCCCCAGCGGGGAAGGTCAGCGAGCCTCCTCATGCGCCTGGAACTCAAATAGCCCCAGGAATTTGACCGCCTCGGCCACTGCCTCCGGCACCATTTCCTCCCACCCTGCTTCCTTGGCTTTGATTTTCCGCAGCACCTCATCCGAGGTGATGTGCAGCAACTTAGGGTCTACCTCGGTCATGTCGTGCAGCTTATCATTGAGGTAGAGGTAGTGGAAAAGAGGATACAGCTTCTCTGACAGTTCGAAATTGTCACAGGTGTATAAGGAAACCCCTTGGTCGGGCCGCTGCGCCAGGTAGACCAAGAGCTTGACGTTGCGGACAAACAAGATGCCGAATGCCTCCAGGATGCCCCCTTGCAGATCGGGGTAGTAGCTTTCTTCAAAAATCAGCTCCAGCTTCGTGATTCCCAGCACAATGCCCATTTTGGAGCCTCGGGTATAAGAACAAGAAGGCGCGGGCAGGTCGATAAAAAACGAGGCGCATTGCCCAGCTACCCGCTCCAGGGCTTTGACTAAAGATAAGGGGCTTGGCGGAGTTTTGGGCAAAAACCTGTAACCTTGCTGCGGTGAGGTCAGCGCTGCTGAAAATGAGCCAGGTACTTGTCTCCCTGGGGCAAAGTCTGAAGCGCCCAGTCGATGCGCAGCCGGAGTTTGTCGGCTTCGGTGAGCTGCCAGGCCAGCCCCGACGCCCGCAGGCGCTGCGTCAGGTCGTAGAGGATGATGGCGGCCGAGACCGAGATGTTGAAGCTTTCGGTGAAGCCCACCATGGGAATGCACAGGTGGGTATCGGCGGCCTCCATCACCGCCGGGGAGAGGCCCTGTAGCTCGGTGCCAAAGAAAAAAGCGGCCGGTTGCCCGATGTCAAAATCGGCCGGGGTGACCTCCTCGGCATGGGGGCTGGTGGCCACAATGCGGTAGCCCCGGGCCCGAAGGGCCGAAAGGCAGGCCAGGCTGTTTTCGGCTGCTTTTTCGGCTTCACTGTAGAGGTGAAGGTCTACCCATTGCTCCGCCCCTTTGGCCAGGCCCTTCTCTACCAAATACTGGCTGCGCTTCTCGATGATGTGCAGTTCCTGCACCCCAAAACAGTCGCAAGTACGCACCACCGCGCTGGCGTTGTGGACTTTGTCGAGGTCCTCCACCGCCACCACAAAATGCCGGGTGCGCTGGGACAGCACCGCCTCAAACAGCTCTTTTCGCCGGGGGGTGAGGTATTCGGCAAGAAACGCGTACAGCTCGGGGGTGTATTCCATGCAAGAGGTTGATTGGGCTGTGCAATATACGGCAATTCCCCGCATCTTGACTTGTAATTGTCCGCAAAGAGCCGGATATTTCCCATTAATTTTGGCCAAAACCCCTAATACCCCCCCAAAACAGGTTGGAGAGCAAGTATCAGCTTATTTTTTGAGCAAAACAGGCCGACGGTGTGATTATTTTGAGCCCTCACTTATATAAAACGCTGACAGGGTTCTCACTAATCCTGCTTTTCGTAACCCTACCTGCGTTGTTTGTATGCCATTAACGCTGTCAGGGCAAAAGCAGGGGCGCTGAGCAGCCCTGACAGCGTCGATATATTCATCCATAATCTCACCTCTTTTCTCTCATCTCTCACCTCTCGTCTCTAACTTCTCACCTCTCACCTCTCACCTCTCGTCTCTAACTTCTCATCTCTCTTATGAGTCCCCAGGACCGCAAC
>CAZIVQ010000007.1:0-17030 GCA_964542415.1 uncultured Bacteroidia bacterium
GCCAGCTGGTTTTCGATCAATATGCCTGCCACTTTGCGACGGTCTATCAGCAGGTCATTGGGCCACTTGACCAGCACTTCGTTCTGGGGGAGAATGGCGGCCACGGTCGCCTGCAGGGCGAGGGCCACGGCTTTGCTCAGGCGAAAAAGCTGCGTGGCGGCCAGCTGCCGGGGATAGTAAATGACACTCAAAGTTAAATTCTGCCCTGGGCTCACTTCCCAGCGGTTACCTTGTTGGCCCCGGCCGGCGGACTGATGCCCCGCCTGGATAACCGTCCCTTCAGGCAGCAGTTGCTGGGCCAGCAACTCCTGGGCCAGGCGGTTGGTGGACGGTATTTCCGGTCGGTAAATCAGGTGATGCCCGGTGAACTGGGTTTCGAAAGAGGGCATAGCGGGAAGGCTCGGTCAGCAAGAAATGAAAATTCCGTTTGTTTTTCCTCAAAAACCTTTATTTTTAATCAACAGGTAACGCCTCCTGGCCGTATGTGAATGCCAGGCTTTGATAAACAGAATGTTACCTTTGTGCCAATCGCCTCAGGTAGCCTTCCGGCCCTTGCCTGACCGGACTTTTTTTAACCCAGACCAGGAGGTATCATTTTTTACTGCTTCACCCCAAACCCGTTTGAATGACAAAAATCGCGCTGGACGCCAAAGCCCTTTCTGACCTCGCCATTGAGGCCCTCCAAGACATCAAGGCCCGCCATGTGCTACGCATGGACCTCCGCAAGGCGGATGGGGCCATTACCGACTACTTCGTGATTTGCTCTGGCACTTCCGACAAACACGTGCAGGCCTTGGCCGAATCAGTCACGAAACAGGCCAAAGAAGCGGGAGAGCGTCCGATCAGCGTCGAAGGGATGAACACGGGAACCTGGGTGCTCCTGGACTTTGTCAATGTGGTGGTACACATCTTCCAGCAGCAAAGTCGGGATTTTTACCGCCTCGAATCCCTCTGGGGCGACGCCGAGACCGAGCGCTTCGAGGAGGTGACTTAGGCGAGCGCAGAGAATGACTTCCCTTTTTGCTTCACGCAAAAGCGCAAAGTGAAGGCCTTAGGGTCAACGTTTTAGGTTGGCCTATTCTGACTATTCTGAATGAAAAAGGGATACCTACTTTTCGAGCGTTACTAACGCTTTTCTTTGCTGCTAAAACAAAATCTGGGTGCGGGGCAGCAGCTCACGCAGGGCCACCACTTCTTCAGTCGGAATGGGATTGAAACAGAGGGAGAGCTTCCGGAGGTTGGTCAGGGGTACCAGGTCGGCCACGGTGGTGATGCCGCTGGCATTGACGTAGAGGGCTTCGAGTTGCTCCAGTTGGCTGATTTCGTACCAGTTCTTGAAGCCTTGGCGAGGATAGCTCAAGTCCAGCACCCGCAGCTGGCTCAGTTCGGCTATGGTAGCCACGTCAGGCTGATGCATAAACGTTGCATGCAGCTCGCGTAGGGAGGGAAGTTGGGCAAGAAGGGAAAAGTCCGCCACCGGGCTTTCGGTAAAATGCAAGCTTTCTACCCGTTTAAACCGCAGCAAAGGAGAAAGGTCTTCTATTTCCGCGTGCATACAATCTATTTCTGGCAGGCCTAATAAAGAGACCTTGGTCCCTGCAGGTGCATCTTCCTCTTGCCACCGTAAATTGTCTTGCAGGACTTGCTGCCAGCCCGGTGACAAGGTATGCCACCATCGTTCTAGGGTAAACAAACTGGAAGGGATCATAGGTTTGGACTTGAAATGAGCAACTACCCCAAAGATAGCGCCCCCCTTCCTTGCATCAGAATGGATGCTAAGGCAATTATTACATCTGTTTTTCAGCCCCCCTGCCTGCTAAGCCTCCCTTCATGGCAACCACTTGGGTAGATAAGCGGGCCTGGGAGAAGTGACCCTGGGGAGAAAAAGCCATATAACACACAGACGTTTTTGTGGTAAATTATGGAAACAAAATTTCTCCCCCAGCGGTGAAGCCACGCAGCCCAACCGGCCCGACAGGCCTGGGAACGGGAAAGGTATCCGGCTGACAGGCAGCCTGTCTTGGGGTCGGTATTTCAGGTTTAGCGGGGCCCTTTTCACCCTCCGACAATGAACCGGGCAAACTATTCGCATTTCGTACGAAAATCCATCCCAACCTTGCCCCAAATAGTTACCTTCCCCCGCTTCGAATTTTCTTTCAAACCTAACATTAGAAGCCAGCCTCTATTTAATCATTTCTGCCTATTTGAAGGATCTGAGGGACTGTCGGGAGAAAAAAATGCCCGGCCAAGCGGCCGGGCAATGATCATTAAAAATGGCAAACCAGTAGGTCAGGCCGACTCCAGGTGCTCTCGCAGCTGGGTGATCGGCATAGCCAACAGCTCAAAATTAGCTGGCGCATGCTTGAGCAGTTCAAATTTTTCACAGTACATCTCGGTAGAGCGCTCGTTTTTCTTCACGAAGCTGATCAGCTTGTGGAAGTAATCACGCACCTCGGGATGGGCTTTGTCGATGATCAGGGCCCGCACCTTGTCTATCTCGAAGTCTTTCTCTTTGGCCAGGTAAACCACCATCAGGGGTTTGAGGAGCTTTTGCTCGGACTCGTCAAAGTCAGAATTGACAAAGGCTTTGATCAACTGCTGCAGGTAGGAGCGGTCTTCGCTGCTTTCGGCAAAGGTGGCCAACTTCTCCCAAAACAAGTAAGGGATATAGGTGCCCCCAAAACGATCCGCGACCTGTACCAAGAAGCGATTGAAGTCTTCATCGCCCTGCTTCACTGCCTCATGCATGGGGCGTAGTTCCTTGACCAACGCGTCTTTATCTTCGTCCCAGTCGCCATAGTATAAGTCTTCGAGGCGCTCGAACTCTTTTATGATGTCCATATGTCAGAATTTCGTATTAAGCAATCAAACGGAGGAGAATGAGCCCGGGCCTGTGACTTGCTCATTTTTTAGCCCGTGGCCAAAGCCCGATGCGAGGCTTACCTTTGGCCCAAGCTATCTTCAAAGGTACAGCCTAAGGGGGAATATGCCAACCTAGTTGCCTACTTCAGAAATAAATTTCAGCCGCACCAGCTGTATTTCTTCCCGGGTATAATCCAGGCCCAGCTCATCTTCGGCCGCATCGAGGCTGTCGGTAGCAGAACTCATGAAATAATCATAAATTTCATCTACTTTGTCCTCGTCGACCCGGTCTTCGATGTAGTAGTCGATGTTGAGTTTGGTACCCGAATACACGATCTGCTCCACCTGCTGGAGCAATTCTTCGTAATCCATGCCCTTAAGTTCCCCGATCTCATCCAAAGGCGTACGGCGGTCGACATGCTGGATGATAAACAGCTTGTTCATCGACTTGCGGGCCGTCGACTTGACTACCACCTCGGCGGTGCGCTCGATGCCATGGTCCTCCACATACTCATTGATGAGCTTGATAAATGGCGCGGCAAACTTCTGCGCCTTGCCCCGGCCCACCCCGGTGATGTTTTGAAACTCGGCCATGGAGCTCGGGTACTTGGTGGCCATGTCTTCGAGGGAAGGATCCTGAAAAATGACGTATGGGGGAATGCCTCGCTCCTTGGCGATCTGTTTGCGGAGGGTCTTAAGCTTATCGAACAGCATCGTGTCGTAGGTCTTGAAGTCTTCCACCGGAGAAGCTTGTTTCTTAAGCTGATCGAAGTCTTGGAGGCAGAAGAAGGTCAGCGATTCTGGTTGGTCGAGCTGCCCCTGTCCTTTGGGGCCGAGCTTGATCACGCCATAATCTTCTATGTCTTTGATCAGGAAGTCATGGACGATGAGCTGGCTGAAAACAGATTTCCACTCCTTCTCATTCATGTCGCTGCCTTTCCCATAGACCGGCAGCTTTTGGTGGTCATACAGGTTGATCTGCTGGTTGGAACTGCCTCGTAGCAAGTGAATCAGGTGGGTCATCCCGAACTTCTCATTTACCTGCTCCACCGCCTGCAAAGCATAAGTGGTGTACGAGGTGGCGTCGAAGGTCTCTTTGGGGTGGCGGCAGTTGTCGCACATCTGCCGGCAGTCGGTCTGCTCATAGTGCTCGCCGAAGTAGTGAAGCATCATCTTTCGACGGCAGGTACCCGATTCGGCAAAAGAAGCCATTTCATAGAGCAGGTGGCGGCCCGATTCTCGCTCGCTCACAGGCTTGTCCTTCATGAATTTTTCCAGCTTCACGATATCGTTGAAGTCATAGAAAAGCAAGCAATGCCCTTCAAGGCCATCGCGCCCCGCCCGGCCGGTCTCCTGATAGTAGCTCTCAATGCTTTTGGGTACGTCATAGTGAATCACAAAGCGAACGTCGGGCTTGTCGATCCCCATGCCAAAAGCGATGGTGGCCACCACCACCTGAATGTCCTCATTGAGGAACATGTCCTGGTGTCTGGAGCGGGTATTAGAATCCAGGCCTGCATGATAAGGTACGGCCTTGATGCCATTTACATTCAACACCTCCGCGACCTCTTCCACCTTGCGGCGGGAAAGGCAATAGACAATGCCAGATTTACCCGCATGCTGCTTGATAAACTTGATGACCTCGGTGGTGGCGTGATTGGGGCTGACCTTGGGCCGGATTTCGTAGTAGAGGTTGGTCCGGTTGAAGCTGGTGAGAAAGACATCGGCTCCTTCGATGTGGAGGTTGGCCAAAATGTCCTGCCGCACCTTGGGCGTCGCCGTGGCGGTAAGGGCAATGACCGGAACATCTCCGAGCTGCCCGAGCATTTCCCGGATCCGGCGGTATTCAGGGCGGAAATCGTGGCCCCACTCTGAAATACAGTGCGCTTCGTCAATGGCCATGAAGCTGACCCTGGCTTGCTTGAGAAAATCTATGAACTCATCTTTTACCAGGGATTCCGGGGCCACATAGAGCAGCTTGAGCCGCTGGTTGAGCACCTTTTGCTTCACCGCATCATAGTCGGCCCGGTTCATGCTGCTGTTGAGAAAGCCCGCCTCAATGCCAAAGGCCTGAAGCTGGTCGACCTGATTTTTCATCAGGGCGATCAGAGGCGAAATGACCAGCGCGGTCCCTTCTAACATGACCGCAGGCAATTGGTAACAAAGGGATTTGCCTGCACCGGTAGGCATTATGACAAAGGTGTTTTTACCGGCAAGAACATTTTTTATTACGTCTTCCTGCTTACCGCGGAAGGTGTCATAGCCAAAATATTTTTTTAGAGAAGGGACAATGGCTGCCGCTTGCGTAGCTGTTTGATCGTTCACCGCTGCAATTGGTTTAATTCGGATGGTAGAAAGGGAAAAAGGAAATTGATAGGAGCGAGAGTAGCTTGTTTTTCAGAAGCCCAAGAAAAAAGGAAAGTAGGGAAATTAGCGAACACGTCCTATAGAAAAGTAACGATGCGAAAAACCCTATCTTTAATCTAGCAAAAAAACTGATACGAAGCTAACCTTTCTCAGCTGGCTTTGTATTTATCCCGACCCCAAAAAGTACCTGGATCCTTCCTTTAAAGCCTGCATCCCCCTTTTGCTGGGGAAAATGCCAGGGCCAGACGAATCCTCTCCAGGGGAATGGCAGCTCGAGATACAAAAAATCGCTATCTTAACCCCCGGTATCTGGGCACCGCTCCCCCCTCGCAGCCCTTCTTGCTCCTGCCTGCCCCCAGGGCAGGCTCTTCCGCACCGGAAAATCCGTTTGCCGCAAGCAACCCCGCTTTCTCAACGTCCGTTTTAATTTTAGTTTTATCAGGATGCATATCCAAGATCACCAAGAGGACGAAATTGTAAAAGGCTGCATTCAGGGTGGCCGTCATCATCAAAAGCTGCTGTATGAACGCTTCTACGGCAGCATGATGGCTGTGTGTATGCGCTATACCAGTGACCGTGAAGAAGCCCGGGATGTGTTGCATGAGGGGTTCATGAAAGTATTTCGGAACCTTGATCGCTTCCATCAGGGGACCAACCTCGGGGCCTGGATACGTCGCATCATGGTCAATACCGCCATAGACCACTACCGCAAGGCGGCCAAGCGGCCTAACCTGGTAGAGATCAACCATGCGGTACACGAAATCGATGTGCAGGACGTGGTCTCCGACATGAGCGCAGACGAAATCCTCGCTTTGGTACAGCGTTTGTCACCGGCCTATCGGACGGTTTTTAACCTCTATGTCATAGAGGGCTATTCTCATAAAGAAGTGGGCGAATTGCTCGGCATCAGCGAGGGGACCTCCAAATCTAACCTCGCCAAGGCCCGGGCCAAGCTCCAGCAAATGATCCTTACCTCGCGGCTGATCCGGAAAGTGGAGGGCGATAATTATGCGTGACGAAAGCTTTGATCGAACCATCCGGCAAAAGCTGGCAGCACATGCCTGCGCTTACCATGCGGCTGATTGGAGCCATCTGGAAGCACAGCTCCGCGTTGCCTTTGACCGGACGATCGCTAGCAAACTCGCCACCCATCGATTGTCTTATTCGCCTGAGGCCTGGAAAGCCTTTGAGCAGGCCCTCATTCACCACTTTGATCAGCAGGTCTACCAAGTCCTCTCCACGCACGAGCTGCCCTACGAACCCGCCGCCTGGGCAGAACTTGCTCACCGGCTCGAAGGCGACGCCCTCTTACAAGCCATAGCCAGCAAGCTGGCCTTTTTTGAGCTGGTCTTTGAACCAGCCGACTGGACAACCCTTTCCCAGCAGCTCGATGCCCACCCCCTCGACACCCAGCTGCGCGAGCAACTCGACCAATACCAGGCCACCGCTCCGGCCGAAGCCTGGGAGGCCTTTGAGGCGTTCCGGGAATCGACCTTTGACCAGCAGCTCCGCGAAAAACTGCTCAAGGCCGACCTTGCCGACCCCGCTACAGACTGGGCTGACATGGCCGCGGCCCTGGACAGCCATCCCCTCGACACCCAGCTGCGGGCGCAGCTCGAAACCCATCAGGTGGCGTACCTCAGTGCCGATTGGGAAGACCTGTCTGCCCGCCTCAATGCCCCCTTCGACGCGCTGGTGCGCCAGAAACTGGGAGGCCATCAACTCCCTTATGCGCGGGGTGCCTGGCGGCAATTTGCCCAAGCGGCCCCTATCAACGTTCGTCCTTGGCGCCAATGGCGCAACTATGCCGCCGCAGCGGCCGTGGTTTTGCTCCTGCTCTTCAACTTTGGCAGCTGGCTCTGGCAAGAAGGGCGGCTTTCTCGCCTGACCAAGCCTCTGACGAGCCGCAACCAACCCCCGGCAGTCGCCCCAGCCGATACCACCCCCATCAGCCCGGCTGATCCTACTTTTGCGGCCGTCTCCCCCCCAGCTCCGGCCAGCACGGCGCCCGATATCCAGCTAGCGCCCCCTAAGGCGGCAGACCCGGTCACCCTTGCGGCGGTCATACCCCTGGCTGAGGGAGCTACCCCCTCCGAAATCTGGCAGGAAGATGCCTTGCATAAACCTTTGCCTACTTTCCCGGCTACCGGAAAGCAGCCCGATGAAGCAGTAGCCTTGGCCGATCCTCATGCAGAATCTCCGGAAATCCGGCTGCTTTCAGGGCTCCAGCCGCTTGGCAAGAACCCCTTTGGCCTCAGCCCCTGCCTGCATAAGCGGGGTACCCACAAACTAGAAGCTTTCAACGAGGCCCGGGGACCCAATTTGCGCCTCGGACTCATCGGAGCTACCAGCAGCACCCGGGCCGAGCTCAATGGCGCCAACAGTGAACCCGGCTACACGGCTGGCATTCGCCTCGAAATGCTCCTCGACAACTCCTGGACCTTCGTCACGGGCTTGCAATATGGATTCAACCGCTTCAACCACGAATACACCATTTTTGCATCAAATGGTCGCACGTATCGCAATGCCATCGACGCCGAGCTGACCCTGGTCCAGGCGCCACTTATCATGCGCTATACTTTTCCCTCTTCGACCAACCTGTCCTTGTACTTCCAAGCGGGCATCGTGCCGATGCTGAGCTTGCAGGAAAACTACCGCATCTACGACCCCAACGACCCGGCCAACCAAGGCATTCGGACTACTGACCTACGGACAGCCTTGCAACCCCGGGATCAGGCACGAAGCCTCAATACGTATGTGGGAAACATTCATGGGGGTACCGGCCTCGAATACAGCATCAGCGACCGCTTAGCCGTTCAGGTAGAACCCTATTTTCTCCTTTGGCTTCAGCGCACCCAAGGCTCTGGCTCCCTCGGCCTCGAAAAGCAGCTCTACACCAGCGGCGTCGGCTTTTCGCTGTTGTACAACCTTTCTCCAGCCCAAAGTCTGTAAGGCATCTCTTTCTTTTCTTGCGAAAAAACCCCTCTCCTACCCAGCGCGGGCAGGCAGCCTCAATGCCTAAATTTCTCCCGCCTCGATCGCTTGCTGGATCAGCTGCGCCCGGTGTTTGCCAAGCTTGGCTTCGAGCTCGGTGGGGCTAGCAGCTTTGAGCTTTTTGATGGAGCGGAAAACCTTGAGGATCTCCTGCTCGGCTTTGGCCCCAATGCCTTTGATCTGGGTAAGCTGGGAGCGCTGGGTCTTGCTGCGCTGTTGCCGGTGAAAAGTGATGGCAAACCGGTGGGCCTCGTTGCGCAATTGCTGAATCAGTTTCAGGGCTGAGCTTTTTTTGTCCAGGTGCAAGGGATAGGGGTCCCCCACCCGATAGATTTCTTCCAGGCGCTTGGCGATCCCGATCATCGGGATTTTCCCCAGCAAATCCAGCTCCTTCAAGGCCTCAGCCGCACTGCTCAGCTGCCCTTTGCCCCCGTCGATGATGATGAGCTTGGGCAAGGGCTGGCCTTCATCCTTCAACCGCTTGTAGCGCCGCCCCACGATCTCGGTCATCGAGGCAAAGTCATTCGGGCCTTCCACGGTCTTGATCTTGAAATGCCGGTAGTCCTTCTTGGCGGGTTTGCCGTCCTTAAAGACCACGCAAGAGGCCACCGGCGAACTGCCCTGGAAGTTGGAGTTGTCAAAGCACTCGATGTGGTCAGGAGCTTCCTTGAGGTGTAGGGCCTTTTGCAATTCTTCTACCATCCGCTCCCCCGCTGCCGGGCGCTTGCGGAACGTCTGGTTGTAGATTTTTTCCGTCAGCAGGGTCTGGCAGTTTTTGAGCGAAAGGTCTACCAGGTGCTTTTTGTCCCCCCGCTGAGGGACAGTGAGGGTATAGTCCCCGGGCAACGCCTCTGGGTCTAGTTCCAGGTTGACCACGATTTCGGAAAAAAAGTCGTCCTCCGAGGCCAGCAAGTGATTGAGGGTTGCGGCGAGAATCTCTTCGTCCTCCTCTTGGTTGCTGCGCTTGATCTCCCAGGCATGCGTCTGCACGATGGAGCCCTGCTGCACCTTGAAGTGATTGACCAGGGCGAGGTGCTCCTCGGACAGGATGGTCATCACCTCCAGGTCGTTGAGCTTTTCGGAAACGACGGTGCTGCGGCGCTTGTAGGCCTTCACTTTCTGGATTCGCCGACGAAAAAACTCGGCCCGCTCGAATTCATAGCGCTCCGCCGCCTGCTGCATCTGGGTTTCCAGGTGGGAGATCACGGGGTTGAGCTTACCCTTGAGGATGTTTCTGACTTGCTCAATGCCCTCCATGTAGTCAGCCTCAGGAACTTTGCCTTCGCAGGGAGCCCCACAATTTCCAATCTGATATTCGAGGCAAGCTTTGAATTTGCCCGCCTCGATATTAGCCGCCGAAAGGTGAAAGTTACAGGTACGCAGCTTGATAAATCCCCGGACCAGGTCCAGAATGGCATTCATCACCCCGACACTGGGATAGGGACCGTAGTAGGTGGAGCCATCATCATCCCTGTGCCGGGTGCTAAAGACCCGTGGAAAGCGCTCGTTTTTGATACAGATGTAGGGGTAAGTCTTTCCGTCTTTGAGGAGAATGTTGTACTTCGGCTGGTGGTTCTTGATGAGGCTATTCTCCAGAAGCAGGGCCTCGATCTCGCTATCGGTCACGGTATAGGCGATGTCGTCGATCTGCTCCACCATGTGACGGATGCGGTAACTGTGGCCGCGCCCCGACAAGAAGTAGCTGCTTACGCGCTTGCGCAGGCTTTTGGCCTTGCCGATGTAGATGATGCGCCCTTGTGCGTCCAAAAATCGATACACCCCCGGTTCCAGCGGAAGGTTGCGCACTTTTTCCTGGAGGAGAGGAGAAGAAGCAGTTTTCATGTGAAGCTACCAACGGAAAAGGGGAAGAAATGGTTAGGCAGGTATCCAGGCCCCTACCGACAGGCCCCTACTGAAAAGAGTCGATGTCCTTCTCCTCAGTTTTCTCCCGCGAGGTGGGCATTCCCCCTCTGAGGTCTCGGGAGCGCACCCCTTCACAGTTTAAATTGACGTTAAATCGAGGAGGAGCCTCGAAAGGCTCCTGCCCCAGGGCGATATCAGGGTCTTCGTAAAGCGACTTCATGTACTTGGCCCAAATGGGAAGCGCCATGCTCGCCCCTTGGCCATATTCAAGGCTACGAAAGCGCATGCGCCGGTCGGCACAGCCTACCCACACCCCACTGACCAGTTCGGGGGTTACCCCGACAAACCAGCCATCGGAGTGGTTTTGGGTAGTACCCGTCTTGGCCCCGATCTCGTTGGTGAGGTGGTAACGAAAGCGCAGCCGCCCGGCAGTGCCCCCGGGCTCATTGACCACCCCTTGGAGCATTTCCAGCATGAGGTAAGCATTTTCCTGGCTGATGACCTGCCGGGGAGTAGGGGAAAATTCGGCCAGAATATTGCCCTTCCGATCCTCGATGCGGGTAATGAAAAATGGCTCAATGTATTGTCCCTTGTTCGCGAAGGTGCTGTAGGCGCTGGTAAGTTCCAGCACCGAGAGATCTGTTGTGCCTAGGCAGAGCGAGGGTACCTTCTCCAGGTCGCTCTTGATGCCCACGCGGTGAGCGTAGTCCGCTACATTGGCTGGCCCGATCTGCTTCATCACCCGAGCGGTGATCATGTTGGTCGAAGTAGCCAAAGCCGACCGCAGCGTCATCAGCCCGCCGATCTTTCCATCGGAGTTTTTGGGGGCCCAGCGGGTGCCTTCTCCGTCTACATTTTCGAAGACCACCGGCTGATTGAGCTGCTGGTCGCAGGGCAAAAAGCCACTCTCCATGGCCGCACCGTAGACGAAGGGCTTGAACGTGGAGCCCACTTGCCGTTTGCTGAGGTTGACATGGTCGTATTTGAAATTCGTAAAGTCGATGCCTCCCACCCAAGCCTTGATGGCCCCGGTGCGCGGGTCGATCGAGGCCACGCCCGTCTCCAAAAAGCGGGCGTAATAGCGCAGCGAATCCATAGGCGATAAGACCGTGTCGATGTCGCCTTGCCAGCTAAAGAGCCGCATCTTTCTAGCCTGGGAGAATTCCTGGTCGATCTCACTTTCAGACTTGCCAGCCTTGCGGGCGTTCAGGTAGCGCGGCGAAGTGCGCTTGAGATCAGTAAGAATGGCTGGCTCGCGCTGGTAAGGCTCCCGGCCCTTGATGTGCGCATCAAACGTTTCTTGCAAACTGCTGAGGTGCTCACGGACAGCCGCCTCCGCCTTACGCTGTAGGCGCAGGTCGAGCGTGGTGTAGACCTTTAGCCCATCGGCGTAGAGGTCGTAGGGCTTGCCGTTACTTTTGGTGTGGGAGCGGCACCACTCTTTGAGAAAAGCACGCACCTCCTGCCGAAAATAGGGGGCCGGCCCCTTGAGGTGGTCCGGGCCTTGGGGAGCCACCGCCAAAGGCAGGGCATACAAGCTATCGAGGCGGTCTGTTTCTGCTTTCAAAAAGCCGTATTTCACCATTTGACTCAGCACCAGGTTGCGACGGGAGCGCACCGTATCGGGCTTGTGGATCGGATCGAAGACGCCCTGTCCCTTCAGCATGGCGATAAGGACGGCCGCTTCTTCCACCTGCAAAGTCCGAGCAGGCTTGTCGAACAAGCGCTGCGCAGCCATCTCGATGCCGTAGGTATTGCCAAAGATGTTGACTGTATTGAGGTAAGCGGCGATGATCTCCTGCTTGGTAAAATTTTTCTCTAACACTGCCGCCACAATGATTTCCTTGATCTTCCGGGTCACGGTGCGGTCGGTGCCCACGGCGTCGAACAAGTTGCGGGCGAGCTGCATGGTGATGGTGCTGCCCCCGCTGGTGGTGCCGGTCAGGTACCGCTTGGCGATGGCGACCACCGACCAGTGGTCGATGCCCGCATGCTGGTAGAAGCGCGCATCCTCGGTAGCGATCAGCGCATCTATGACGTAGGGGGAGATTTCGCTCAGCGGCACATCCACCCGGTTTTCCTGCACATAGAAATTGTCCAGAACGGTACCGTCTGCGGCCATGATCTGGGTCGAAAGGGCGGTCTGGGGATTGGCGACCTCTCGCAGGGCGGGAAGGTCGTTGGCGGTGAGGAGGACAAAAACCAAGATGCTGAGGGCACCGAGGGCAACGAGCCCCAGGAAAAGGCGGCGCATTCGCCGGAAACCCTTACCTGGCCTTCGGGCCGCAGCGGTGTCCTGGACAGAGTTAGCAGTGGGAGCGGTATCAGACATGAAGCAAGAGATTATTTGCAGTAAAGATACCGAAAACTCTCCTCATTTTTCAAGAAGCTGATTAGTAGTCTGTTACCCCGTTACTGGGTAAGGACTTCCTGGTAGAAGGCAATATAATCCTCCATGCGCTTCTGCCCGTAAGCGACTTTGAAATTGGTATGGGTAATGTAAAAAACCTCCACGCCTGGCTGGTCCAGCAAGCCCTGGGCCACGGCGGGTTCTGCCAGGCAATTCTTCACGTACTTGGCGGCATCGCTGATGCTTTCAAAATTGCTGATATACGGCAGCAGGTAATCTTGCTTATAGAGGAAGGTGAAGACCTTGAGTTTCGCGTCGTTGTAGAGCTTCTGGTTGAAGTCCGAAATACGAGCCGTGATGTCAGCCTTTGAAATAAGCTCCTTATCTACCAGCATCAGCACGAAGATCTTGTCGTTGGGCTTGACATCGGCCGTGAAACCGGCAAACCTGGGGTCCTCGGCATTGGCAGGCTTGACCTCTTCGGCGGGTTGCCCGGTGCTTTCCTCCACGGGCGCTGGCGGGGCGTTAGGGTCTTCGCCCAAGTAGCCGAGGGTTTCTCTCGCCCGGGGGGTCACTTCTGATTCCGGATAGGTATTGACCACGTGGGTGAGAATCCGGCGGAGGCTATCGAGGTTGCCCACATAGCCGTAGGACATGCCCCGGATGAAATGGAGGCGGGCCAGGTCTACCTCCGGGTTGTTTTGAAAGCGTTCCTGACCGAGGATGAACTCACTGAATCCCAAGCTGCTCTGGTACTCGCCCCGGGCGTAAGTAGAGACCAGCCCAGTGTATATTTCCATGAATTCTCGCTCGTCTTGCTTTAGCTCCCGGGGGTCTTTTCCCTGGATCAGGTAGGCATAGACGGAATTGGGGTGCTCATTGAGGATAAAGGACTTGTGGACATTGGCGATGGGGTTGCCTTTTTCGGTGTACAATTGGTAGAGGGCATAACGTGCCTGCAGGGTGTACTCCGTATCCTCAAACCGATCCAGCAAGCGCTCGTAAGCTGCGATCGCCGAGTCGGGTTCGTTGAGCTTTTGCCCATAAATTTGCCCCAGCATGAAATGACCTTCTTCGATCAGGCGCTTGGCTTCGGCCACCTCTTCCTCGGTTTTGGGAATGTCCTGGTAGTAGGCGAACCGTTCGCCATACTGCTTCATCAGGGCCGAATCTTCCGGCGAAAGCTCATTTTGGGCCAGCTCTTCTTCTTCTTGCGCCCCCCCGAAGCCCTCATTTTGCTTTTTGCTCCGTCGCCAGTGGTCCTCGTTTTTGCGCTGCCCCCAAAGCTGCTGAAACTGCAAACGGCCACTGGAGACGGCGGAAGGGTTGTCGAAGTACCATTGGCTCCCCCCGCCCTGCCCCTGGTTGTTGCGGGCTTGGTTTTGGGCCAAGGTGTTGTTGAAGAAAGGGTTGTTGGCCCCCCCGTTATTTTGCATTTGAGCCAGAAGGCGTTCCGCTTCCTCTTCTTCTTGCCGTTTTTTCTCCGCGACCAGCTCGTCGATGAGGGCCTCTAGCTCGGCCTCCGGCAGGCGCGAAAGCCGCAGCATGGAGTCTTGGTAGACGATGTTGTTGCGGTAAGTAATGTAATCCTTGAGGGTCGCCGCCACGGTGGTGATCTCTTCGTACTCCGGGGCTTCCTTGGTGACCACCGAGGCCGCACTGTCATAGTATGCCTGGGCCATGGGGTAATCCAGCAAGTCATAAAAATAGACCGAACCTATTTTAAAGTAAGAAAGGGCTTTTTGCCGCTGGTTGCTGAGGTTGGCGCCAATGGAGGCCCGCAGGTATTCGATGGCTTCGTCGCGATGGCCGGGGCCTTTTTTCAGCTCCAGCAAGGCATATTGATAATAAATCTGGTCGAGGTACTCCTCGTTTTTCTCGTCCTTGCGCAGCTTTTCCAGGTATTTGACCACTTCTGCTTCCTCACCCGCTTCTTTGTGAAACTCAAGGTAGAGGTCGCTCACCCGCATCTTGGCCTGAAAAGTCAGGTCATAGTCGAGGCTGAGCTTCTCTACCTGCTGGTACTGGGCGAGGGCGCGGGGAAAATCCCCGGATTCAGTATACAGCTGGCCGAGCAAAAAGCGGGCACGGGCACGGCGCTGCCGGTTTTTGAGGTCTCCGGCATGGTCTTCGAGCAACCTGGCTGCTTTTTTGTAGGCTTTGTCATCGATGGCAAGTCGGGCCCGGAAAACGGCGATCTCGGCGGCCAGGTTTTTGTCGAGGTCAAAGGAGTCTGCCCGCACGATTTCTTCTTCGATCACCGACCGGGCCATCTCGCGGTTGTCCATCATGTAGAAAGTCTGGGCCACCCAAAACCAGGTTTCTCCCATTCGCTTCGACTGGGGATATTCGTCGATGACAAAGTCAAAGTTCTGCATCGCCAGGCTGTAATTCTGGCGATAAAACCAGGCTTTGCCGTTGAGCAGGCGACAGTCGTCGATCCAGTTGCCGTTGGGGTGCTTGTACATCACCACATCGTTCTTTTTGATGATGGTCTCGAAATTTGCCTGCAAGTTTTTGATCTCGTCCTCGGTACCGTAGTACACGACATCGATGAATCCCTGCCCTTCATAGGCATATTCTTCTTCAAGCTGGACTACCGACTCGCGAAAAAGCGCACGGGCATTGTAGTAGCCATTGAAGAAGGAGGTGGTGTTGTGGTAGAGCTTGGCGGTGAAGGTGTCCTTTTCTTTGCTACAAGAAACGAGGAACAGGCTCAGCACCAGAATTGCTGAAATATTTGTAAGTTTGCCGATACGCATATCCGTCTTCATCGTTGACTTTCAGGAGAAAAGCGGGCTAAGAATGCTCCCTGTACCCTGAGGGAGGTGAACGCAAGAACGCGGGTAAAAGGTAAGCCTAAAAGGCATTTTTTTTTCGCCGAGAAATGAGTACCCTGCACTTCGTTTGGCGGGGAGCGACCTGAGACCACAAAGATAGGCCTCAGACTCCCGAGCCTGCACGCTGCTATCGGGATATTTCTTACAGCCGGAGAAATTGACCTCGTAAATATAACAGAGACGAAGGGAAAGAAGAAGTGAGGCCAGAAAAAGCCTGGAATCAAGCCCTTGGGGCCAGCTGGCTTTCTTCTTGCTTAGCTATGTTTCTTCCCTTCATCGCTGGGGCAAGCAATCATCTATGTTGAGAAATCTGTACATGCGCCTGCGCGCTCGCCTCAACAAGCGCTATCTGATCGAGATCGTGGATGAGAAGACCTTGTCCCGCTCGCGGGAATTGGCGTTGCGTCCGCTGACGGTGTTGCTGTATGGGGCCTTGGTTTTTCTGGTGATTGTGGGTACCACCGCCGCTATTTTTATCTACTCTCCGGCCTTGCACCGGCTCATTCCGGGGTACATCAACCCCAAGGAGTTCCGCCAAGAGCGCGAAGCCTTGAGTCAACAACTAGAAGAGATGGAGAGCCAAATCGCCAAGTGGAGCACCTATTCAGAAAGCTTGCAGCGCTTGGCGGGCATGGGGGGCGGCAATGGCTTGGTCTTTGATTCTACCAAAGTTCCCGCCCTCAGCCAGAAGGTAGCCCTCCCAGTTGAAGCGGCACCGACCTCCCCCGGAACCTCTTCAGAGGCGACAAACATGGCCTACGGAACCAATGGGCAAGGACAGATCAAGGTAGTGTATGTGCCTGATCCCCGGATCAAGGCGATCAAGTCAGACCGCCCTACCTTGCTCAAGCGGTTGTTTGTTCCCCTCGAAGGCAACATTCGCAATCCTTATAATGAAGCGAAGGGTCATTATGGCGTGGATATTGTAGCGGCTGAAAATACCATGATCAATGCCGCAACCGCTGGATTCGTCATTTTGTCCGAATACTCGAATGAAAATGGTTGGATCATTGCAGTAGCCGGACAACAAGGGATCACGACCTTTTACAAACACAACAGCCGCCTGCTGAAAAAAGCCGGTACGTACGTCCAGGCGGGTGAACCCATCGCGGTCATCGGTAACTCAGGCGAAAACTCTACCGGCATGCACCTGCATTTTGAAATCTGGCAAGAAGGCAGGCCGCTCGATCCTGCCCGCTTCATTCAGTTTAACTAATACCCGCAAAAGAACCGGATATGTTTGGAAACAAGAACGAAAACAACCGCGACAAATTGACTACCAGCTCTAGCATCAAAGGCGAAAGTCGCCGCAACATCATCTCTGAAGGCACCGTTGTCGTCGGCAACATCAACGCCGAGGGAGATCTCCGTATCGAAGGGAAGGTAATCGGCACCCTGGTTTGCAACAGCAAACTCGTGGTCAGTGGCACGGGCTACATCGAGGGCAATGTCGATGCCCGGGTAGCCACCATCGAAGGCGAGATCAAGGGGAATGTCATCACCCGCGAACTGCTCACCATTGAAAAGACCGGCAAGATCTTCGGTGACATTTTCACCCAGAAACTCGTGGTACAGATGGGTGCCATCTTCACCGGTAGCAGCAAAATGAGTGAAGCGGCCAAAGATATGCTGACCAAGGCCCCGCAGCGCGCCAAAGACCTGCTGGCCAAGTCCAGTCAGATGCCCGAGCACCAGAAGCAGGCCCGCGCCGACGAGCCTAAAAAGGTGAGCAAAGCCAGCTGATCCTGAGGCTA